>NZ_CP121249.1:0-102746 GCF_029632925.1 Gordonia sihwensis | reverse complement strand
ATGAACCTCTCTGCTCGTACGCGGTCACCTCGTCAGGGGTTGTTTCTCCGGCACACCTTTACACAGCGACAAGTTCGCGAACAGATCTCAATCAGCGGCCGAAACGACCCGTCACGGTCCGGGGTGGCCTTCCCCGCCAAGCCACCAAGGGCAACAGGTGATTGTCGAGCCACGCCCCGAACCACGGACGAGCGCCCGAGGCAACCGCCCCGGACGTACTTCAACGTAAAGGTGATTGTGCGGGAGCGACGTGGCTGCGTGAGGTTTGTCTGTCGCGGTAGCTCTGATCGATTCGTAGGTGATGGTGCTGGTCCTGGCCGTCGGGGCACTCACGCTGCGGCTGTCACCGGCCTTCAGAGAATTGGTCATTTACCGTAAAGTTCCGGTCATGGTTGACGTTTTTGCCCTTGTTTGTCGGGCTCGTGATCTGGCTGATTGGTGGGAGTTGGTGACCATCAAATCGGTATGCAGGCGAGGTGGTGGCCTGTCCGCTCGCGAGGTTCTCATGGTCTTGGATGATCAGGGTTTCCTACATCGGGAGCGGCTGCGTTGGAGGGAGATTCGACGCATTCAGAACGCTATTTCAGCGCCAGTACCAGGAGTTGAGCTGACTGTCTCTGAGGCTTTTCGCAACGCGATGGACGCGGACGGAATTGCGTGGAGGGAACCTGTTCTGGACGCTATTGAGTGGAATAATGAACGTTCGTCGATGGTCGACTTGTCAGCGTTCTGCGGGTTAGTAACGGAAGAGGAACGTCTGATGAGTCTGGAGAATCTGAGAGGACTCATCGACGATATGGAGCATTCGCCCGAACTGCTGATTGTGCGCGATACACAGGTGGCAGAACGAGCACGACTGCGGGCGCTGAAGGCGTTGGAGAAGGCTCACGAAACGCTGCGTGAGCTGGGCGCGTGAGGATGGGTGTGGTGGTGCGGGGCCGCGGAGCGGCCCGCACCACGTCAGGGGAGGGGCTGTAGCGGCCCGGTAGGGCCGTTTCCTTGTCGCGGCGGAGCCGCGGGGTGTGCGGTGGTCGCCGGAGCGGAGCGGAGGTGGGCGGCGTGCACCGATCGGGTGGGTGCGGCCCGTCAGGGTCGCTCCGTTGTTCGGCCGTTTGGCCGGCGGGTGCCGGTCCCTCGATGGGGCCGGCACCCGCTCGCGCGCGAGGCCTGGGCTGGGGGCCGGGTGAGTGGTGTGGTGCTCACCCGGCCGGGGGCGGTCAGTCCAGGTCGATGGTGTTGGGGTCGATGTGTCCGGCGATGGCCTTCTCGATGTCGGCCAGGGTGTAGCCGGTCACCTCTGCGATGAAGTCGAGGTAGGCGGTGCGGGCGCGTCGTCCGTAGGGGTCACGCCAGGTGTCCTTGGCGATGATCGATTCGTGCGCGCCGACGGCGATGGCCAGGCCGATGAGCTGCGCGCGTTCGGGGGCTGCGTCGGCGAGGGTCGCGGTCATGTCGCGTTCGTCGATGCCGAGCATGGCTGCGGTGATGCTACGGGCGTCGCCGTCCTGGCGGGCGGTTCCGAACAGTTCGTAGCGGGACCACATGGTGTCGGAGACGAACTGGCTGATGGCCTGCTTGTGCTCCTTGGGGAGCGTCTTGCGGGTGAACCAGCTGGTGAGGTGCGTGATGCGGACCTCGCGGGCGGCGACGGCCTTCTTGTTGAGGATCTTGACGCGGCGGCGGGCCTGCCGTGCGGCTTCTTCCTCTTCGGCGCGCTGCTGTTCGGTGATCTGCTTGCCGATTTCTTGGGTGGGGTTGGCGCGCCTCCATTCCCACAGGGTGGTGACGGTTTCGAGGCCCTGGGGGTTGATGATGTGCCAGTCGATTTCGGCGCGTACCTCGGTGTGCTGGGTGAGGGTTCGGGGGTCGATCATCCCGTCGGCGGGGGCGGCGTCCTGGTCGGTGTTGTGTTTGAGGGACCAGTCAATGAGGGTTTCATCGACGGCGGTGCCGTCGGCGGCGGTCCAGGTGGTTTCCTCGTCGGCGAAGACTCGGGCGTAGCGGTGCTCGGTCGGAACGTCCTCGATGGTGATAGCGGTGCCGTTGTCGACTTTGACGAACTCGCGGAGCGCTCTGCCCTGGTAGTGCTTGCCCCAGGTGATGCCTGCGGCCTCGAGATCGGCTCCGGCGGCGGCGATCGCGGCACGCTGGTCGGCGGTGTCGGCGAGGTACTGGGCCATGTGGTGGAATCGGCCCTCGTACAGGGCTTCGAGGAGGTCGTCGGTGGCCTCCGGGTCATCGGTGTACTCGGCCAGGACTGCGGCCTGCTCAAGGGTCAGTTCGGGCAGAGTGTCGAGGTTGTCAAGGGTTTCGGTGCTCTTGGCGACGATGAGGCTGTGGTCTACCTCTGCCTTGGTGCGACGCAGCTTCTTGGCGATCTTGCTCGCGGACATTCCCGCCAGGTGCAGCTGTTCGATGGCCTTGGCCCGCTCGGACGGGAGCAACTCGGTGCGGTGCTCGTTGGTGATGTACTGGGCGATGATCCGTTCAGTGTCGGTGGCACTGGGATCGGTGACCGGGACGATGTAGGCCGGGATGGTCGCTAGTCCGGCTTCGCGGGCGGCGAGGGTGCGGAGCTGGCCGTCGATGACGGTCACGGTGCCGTCGTCGGCGAGGTAGGCCAGGATCGGGACGAGCACGCCGTCTGCGACTTTGTCGGCGAGGTCGGTGACGGCGGCGGTGTTGGTTCGGATGTTGTCGGCGATGGCGACGGTGGTGGGGTCGACGTGGCGCAGCTCGGCGGCGGGCGCGTTGGTGGTGGTCATGATGTTCCTTTCGGGGTGGGTTACCGTGGGGGCGCGCCAGCCGGTCCGGGTCCTGCGGACCGGCTGGCGCGTTGTTCGGACGCTGGTTAGAGTCCGAGGTCTCCGTTGTCGTGCCATTCGCAGATGGCGTCGAGGGCGGCTTGGCGGGCGCTGGTGCCCGATTCGTAGGCGTCGGCCCAGCACAGGTCGGGCATGTCGCGGTGGCCGAGGCCGCCGAGGCGGCGCGCGAGGTGCCGATCCACGTCCAGGAGCCACACGGCGAACTGGACGTCGCCGCCTGCGTCCGCGATGCGGTCGGGGTAGCGGGCAATCATGCGGTCGCACACCTCGACGGGGTAGACGGTTGCGGACATGGGGGTGTTCCTTTCTCTTAGTTCCGAGTGGTCATCCACTCGGCCTCACCGATGCACAGTTCGTGGCATCCGGTGCAGGTCCATTCGAAGGTGTCGGGGACATCGGCGGTGCGGTCGTGCACGAGCGGTCCGGCCACAGCCAGGAAGCACATGAGCAGGTCGAACCGAAATCCCTCGTGGCCGGTGAAGTCGCAGTTGACGATGGCGGCGGCGCAGCTGCTGCAAACCGGGGCCTCGTAGGGCTCGGTGTCGGTGGGCTGGGACATGAGGTTCCTCCTGAACTGTTGTTAGGTGCGGTTTGTGTTGTTACCGGCCTTCGTTTCGGCGAGGAGTGGAACGGAAAGGGTTGAGCGGAAAGAATTTTGGCGAAATAAGGGAGCGCAGCGACCGCGTCAAAATTGTTTTCGAGCCCGGAGGGCCGGAGCGAGCGCAGCGAGTGGAGTCATGCCCTTGTAGTGCAGCGACGAGTTGAAAAGAATGGTGGGAACAACACAAACACCGACCGCTTTTTGGTCGGTTTCAGTGCCGGCGTAGCCGGCTCCTTATGGTGCGGAGCATCCGACGTGACGTGGCGTCGGCAGGGCTGGGGCTGCCGACAGTTGCCTGACGCTGCCGCTTCCTCCGATCACCGTGGCGGGGCGATCGCGCGAGGGCTGCGTAGTCCCAGCAGGTTCGGCACCGCGGCTGCTTGCGGATCGCCGGCAGTAGGCACGGCATCGGTGCGCCAGCGCCATTTCCGGCCGCGGGTCACCCGACGATCGATCTGGCTCTGTCGTAGGGGTGGGCTAGTGTCGCGGGTGCGCGTAGGGAAGATGCGCGCACGACATCGCCCCACCCTCCGGTGATTCGGAGGGTGGGGCGATTCTTCGGCTGAGGGCGTTGGGTCAGTGTCTACCTGATCGTGAGGATACGAGTCAGGAGAAGGACACCGTAGGCGAGGCCGGCAGCGGCGGTGCCGGCGGCGTGAAGGCGCCACATCAGGGGGCGTCCGTGGCGGGCGTGAGCAGGAGTTCGTCTTCGAGGCGGAGTCGGAATCCGGCTTGTGCGGGGGTTCCGTGGCGGGGGATCTTGCGGATGAGGGTGGCGGCGATGGCCAGTCGCGTTGCTGGCGTGGATGCGTTGCGCACGACGTCGTCGGCGTGGAGGTACTCGGTGATTTCGGCGAGTAGGTTGGTGGCTGGATTCATCGTCACGGGGCCTTTCCGTGTGGTGGGTTCTGGTCCGCAGGTGTTGGCGCATCTGCGGACCCTTCTCATTCCGCGGCGCAGCCGTTTCGGGGCGGCGCCGAGGCTTCTTCGTGGTAGGTGGGTTTGCTCAGCCTTTCCTGGTCGGCGGGATGAGTGCGTCGATCCAAGCTCCTGGCGAGATGCGGTCGGGGTAGCCGTCGGGGTTGTCGATCTGGATGTAGCCGAGTTCGGTGGCGCGGCGTTGGTCTCGTGGGCGGTAGAGGCGTGCTTCGGTGCGTCGGGGTTGTGTGCGGCGGTACCAGGGAGCGGCGATCCAGTCGTGGGCGCGGAGGATGTCGACGGGATCTCCGTCGACGACGCCGAGCAGGAGAGGGTAGGTCGGTGGATACTCCCGGCGGCCGAGAAACAGTGCCCATCGTGGGGCGTGAAGGGCCGCGGCGATCTGATCCAGGAACGCGCGGTCGCCGCCGATCCCGGCGAGGAACACGGCGTCGTCGAGGACGGACTCGATCAGGGGTTGAACGATCATTCGGGATTGGGTCCGGCGCCGGGTCGTGCGGAACTCGGTTCGGGCGCGGCCGGGTTGGTCGGCGCGGACGACGATGTCGAGTGCGAGTAGGTCGGCGAGCTCCGGTCGGGCGTGGCGCGGTGGTCCTGCGATGCGGTAGCGGCCCAGGGCTGATCCGAGCAGGCCGGCCAGGCCGGTGTTCGTGGGTGCGAGGCGTTCGGGGCTCAGGTCCCGTTTGATTGGTCGGCGAGTCAAGTCGGGTTGCGCGCGATGGACGTCCCAGGCTTGGGTGGGGCCGGCCAGTCGCAGCAGCAGCGTGGCCTCACTGGTCATTCGGGGACCTCCTCGTGCATGTACCGAAGGCGGAGTCCGGGAATGCGTTCGGCGACGCGGCCGAGGGCCGCGCGGTGCCAGGAGGCTGGGTAGGTCACGTCGGGCCAGTGTTCCCAGAGTTGTTCGTCATCGATGTAGATCGGGACGACGGTGTCGCCGTCCTCGCGGATGGCGGCGGTGACTTGGTCGATGAAGTCGTCGGTTGCGGCGAGCATGCTGCGGACCTGGGCGGCGACTCTCGGCGGGATGACCGAGGTCCCGGCATCCCAGCGGCGGACAGTACGGTCCTGGACTCCGAGTTGGGCGGCGATCCAGGCTCCGGTGACGCCTAGTCGTTCCCGAGCTACGCGGAACTCGGCTCCGGTCATCGTCTCCATACCCACACTCGTTCCTTCCTGATTAGCGGCGCACCTTCTGGGCCGGCGACGTAGGGGGCGATCCATCGCTCCTCTTTGCGTGAGCGGCCCGGGCCGACGTGGTAGGTCTTCCAGTGGTCGCGCACGATCCACCGGCACGAGTAGTGGCGGTCGCCGGCCGATGCCGCGGTGCCGTCCGGGCCGACCGACCAATCACGGACCGTTCGCAGATCGATGACCGTGACCTCCGGGATCGGCCTGTTCCTTGTCTCTCGTGGGTGGCCATCGGTAGCGAGGTTCGCTGGGCGGGTGCCGGCCACCTTCGGTTCCTGTGAGAGAAGCATGGTTGCAATGAGGATCCGCCAGAGCACGATTTCCGGCGACATCAACGCCTCACCGATGCTGATTGTCATGTGCGCCAGCGACTCCAAGTCCGTGGTGTCTGCCGGTTCGGGCATCAGCAGCTTCTCGAGCCCGGCTCGGCCGCCAGCGCGCACCGCAGCCTTCGTCCAGCCGGACACTCGTAAGTCACCCATCAGTGCCGTATGTTGCGGAGCCTCCGCGAATCGGGTCCAGGAGATCGCGTCGACGGTTCGGTCGCTGTGCGGCAACTGCATCGACAGGCCGCCGTCGAAGACGACCAGACCGGTGCGGTGCTCGGAAGGAAACTCCCACTCGGGCAGACGTCTCCCGGACAGTGCCGTGTCGAGGGCCAGGGTCGTCATGTCGGGGGAGACCCACCACAAGGAGCCCGTTTCCAGTCCATCTGCTTCGGCGTCCCACAGTCGTGCAGGGAGGTCGTGGCCGCTTCCCCAGATCGCGGGGTCGAGTGATCGGGCCTTGGTAGCGTCGGCCCGCAGGGCTGCGACCATCTGCTTGCGAATCTGAGGAAGCTGGGTGGCACGCAGGATCACTGCAGGGTCTCATCCTGGTCGGTCCGTCCCGCGTCGGAGGGACGCGCAGTGATCGTCTCGACCAGCGACCAGAACGCTTCGACGTCGAGGGCCGTAGACACGTACTCGGTCCCCTGCAGCGACCATGTGCTCAGCGGCGCTGCTTCGACAACGGCGTCGGTGAGTCGATCGATAGTCTCGGCGTCGAACTCATCTCCTACGGCCGCTTCGACGACGTAAGAGTGAATGTCGGTGCGCGTGATGGTCATGCGATTCCCCTTCGGGCCTCGGCTGGGCCTACATGCCCTACCTGGTACCTTCACCATATGTCCTAAAATAGGACACGTCAAGGGCGGATTTCATCGTTCCTGCCTGAATGCGGTTGCCTCCTGCGTCATCTCAGGAGCTTCGGCATTAGTATTGAAAGCGAGATTTGGACGGTCTCACACAACAACAGAAGGTAGGCAACCAATGTCAAAATTTGGCATGCGTTCGTTCGTGGCAACAATGGTCGCCGCGGCAGGCGTAGGCGGTACTGTTCTCTGTTCGGCTCCGGCACACGCAGCAGAGCTGTCACAGAACGGTTTCCCCCTGATCAGTCAGGACCAGACAGTCGAGTGGAGCGTGAACGGAGTCACGTTCTGGACTGCGCCCGGTGCGCCGACTGAGAAACTGCAGGCATTCGTCACATGGTTCGATGCGGCTATCGAGCCGGTGTCGCTCGGAAACGGAGACGACTGGTCGTGGGCCGAGCCGGCACTAGTTCCCCCAAGCAACGTCAGCTACAGCAATCACGGCAGCGGCACCGCAATCGATCTGAATCTCGAACGCCACGCCGGCCAGGGCGCGAGCGGGACTTTCACCCCCGAGCAGGCCTCGGCGATCGCAGCCAAGGCCGCAGAGCTCGGACTCGTATGGGGTGGGTCGTGGACTGACATCCCCGACGAGCCGCACATCGAGCTGGCTCACCTCTAAGCATCAACAGCCGCAAGCCAGACTTACCCAAGAAGGCCCTCAACTTCTCACGAGTTGGGGGCCTTCTGCTGCGCGATAAATATTTGGAGTTCACTCGCGTGATTCACCAGTAAGTCCTGGTGTTCGGGGCGAGGGTTCACCGGTTAGTGGCAAGAGGTTCTTGGGCGCCCCGCGACCAGGGTCCTCGCGGCAGGCCTTCGATCTATCGTGGTCTACTTTCCGGGGTGATTAGCACTCAAGACTACTCGGCCGGGAACTAAACGCTACGTCTGACTTTGATCGGGAATACCCCTGGACCGACGTCGAGATTCAACACCCATCCATTAAGCGCACAAGAAGCCCTCAGCCCGTAACCCCCTGTCGGAAGACCGTTGTCATCCCAGTAGGGGACGAGCGGCGTAGTGTCGAAGAGGCATGGGGAGTGTCGCGGGCGCATGCGTTTTGGTCCCCACCATAGAAGCTCGTCGTTCATGCGTAACCAGCGCAGTTCTTCGACTGATTCGATGACACGCTCCTCAGAATCGGACTCTTTGTTGTCACCGCTCATTCATTTACTCCTCATCAGACACGGTCTGGATGGACGTGGATTCGATGCAGCAGAGCGGCCAGTGACTCACTGATCGCCATCTACCGGAGGCGTTCAATGTTTGGTCCGGCATCTCGGATCGGCTTCTTCTGACGCCAGTTGTTGCATGCGACCGCCCGGGGCCGGCCGTCGCAATCCGAGTCCGATCAATTCGGCCCTGTGCTCGTTCTGTGAAACCTGGTAGCTGAAGCATTCTTCCGCCAGTGCTGCGACTCAGGCCCCGGAGCCGGTCTCGGCGATGCGTTTGGCGAGCTGCCGTTCGGCATCGTCGAGGATGTTGCCGTAGTCAGCAGAGCTTGATCCGTCCCATTGACCGAGGTGCCAGCTGCGGATCTCCATGAGCTCCGCTGGGGTCGCCGGATGCCAGTACGTGACGCGAGGGGTACCCCACTCATCCCAGTTGCCGGACGGTGCCACCGCGAGTTGAGCCCCGGAAACTGCATGGCGCCAGATACGGGCTTGTCCTCGGTTGTCGACGGTGAGGAGCCCGCACGCTTTCATGGACTCAGTCAGCTGGGAGTACACGTGGCCTCCAGTGTCGATCCAGCCATGAAAGCTGGCATCCGGCCGTCGGTGAGCGCTCACCACGCTCGCGACCAGCCGCCCATTGACCGTGATCCCGATTTCAGCTGCCGGATCAGCGTCAAGGGCGCGAACCAGTGCAGGCAGCTCGGCGCGGACCTCCGTAATGCTTCTCGTCTCCATGCCACCCACCCTAGCGCACTAGGACCGTACAGGTCCGTATTCGCTACGAATCGAACGTTATTCAGTACATGTCGAGCCGATAATGTACCTTATGTCAAGTTAACCACTGCATATTGCATCAGATGCATCACCTCGCCACTCCTCCTGGTCCTGACCGCGGTCACGAATCCCGTTGCTTAGCAGCGGCATTCGAGCAAGCAACACGGCTTTGACGCGAGGTTCGTGTGAGAGGAGCCAGACGGTGAAAATGGCAGAGAAGTTGCGGCGTCACGCCGCGGCGGCGCACGGGCTGTTTCTGACCGCTCACACGTGTGAGCTGATTGTCGACGATCGGCTGGCACTGCGCGCGGCCACCAACGATTCCAAGAACATCGGCGCGGCTGAGCTCGCGCTCATCGCCCGAGAGATCGCCACGGCCTCGGCCGTCACTGCGGAGGCCCTGGCGGCCAGCAACCCTCCCGACCCCGATGCCGGCCCGTGGACCACACTCATCAGTATCGACCTGTTCGGCCGGACCATCAGTGCCATCGCCGAGAGCGCGATCGACCGGCACCACCGCGATCCCGAACTCGCCCTGCTGGCCAGCGAAAGCGTGTACCGCCATCTATCAATGTTCGGCTCCTTCGCCGCCCGCGTCGACCTCGAGACCACCCCACCCGGATGGGTCGCCGTCGCACCCATGGAAATCCGATTCACCGCCAACAGCCTCATCCACGCCGCAGCCAGCACCGACTCCCCTCCCCTGGCCCGCGCCCTCACCGAAGACGCCCACCGCCTCCTCGCCGCGAACGCAGCCACTGAGTTCGTACTGGCCGGCCGGATCCCCATGCCGCCCCGTACGGTGTGACCCACAACCGAATCGGGAGGATCTGAAACATGACGAGAATAATGAAGACAGTGCTGGTTGCTCTCTGCGGCATGATCGCCGCGGCCGGGCTCTTTGGTGCCGGCACTGCCGAGGCGAAGATGCGCGAGACTCCGCGCATCGGTGTCATGGGCGAAGAAGTTTGGACAGTCGGCAACAACGGTGCATGCCGGGGCAGCATCCATGCCGGCCTTCAGAACGACCCCCGCCGCCCAGGCATTGCTCAGGTGACGTTGCGGTCGAGGGGATTCACTTCCGACAATTGCCGCGCCGTGATCAAGTTCGTGTTCCACAACACGGTGGCGCCGTTCAACCACGAACGGTTCATCAGTGTTCGTGGGACGCGGAAGGCTGGGACTGTCCTGGCTCGCAAGCAATACTGGATCGGATCGGGCGTTGATCTGGTGTCGATCACCTCGAATACCCCTGCGAGCAAAGGTGTTTCGTACTACATCGCCATTCCCTGATCGCTACAATCGCAAGCGAAAGCCCGGTTCCTGTCTCGATAACCCCCATCGAGACGGGAACCGGGCTTTCTCGTTCAATAAGACTTGGTCTGTCGAGCTACTCGGCAAGGTGTTCGACCTCGCCGCCTGACTCTGCCGCGTACTGGGCGGCCTCCTCGAGTTCGTCTGCGGCGAATGCCCGCACACCGTGCGGGTTGCCCGGCGGCCGCACAATCGCGACCAGCTCCGAGAGGGAGTGGCGCTGCCGTTTGGGCCGGCGACGGTCCACCACTCCCCCAGCCGGTTCGTTGGCCCCTTCATTCACGAGCGTTCCTCCTTCTTACTACCGTGTGGCTGACGTACAAGGGGATCGTGAGCCCTGTTCGACCGTTTGAACTGTGCAGCTCCACAAACACGATCGCCCGCCATTGACCGTCACAGAGCTTTACCCACGCCAGTAAGGAAGCAGGTTCTACGGGTTCGAACCGAAGTCCTGCCGCACGTACCCGAAGACTCGGATGGTTCTTGTTGGACTTGAAGTCCAGCGCTCCGGCGGACGGATCCACGTCCTTCATCGACACGAGGACGGGAATCGGAGGGTCGCAGATCCGCACCATCTCATTGCGGCCAGGCTCCCACTGAATGCGAACAGGCGGACCTGTCCGCGACACGAGGTCGCAGGCTGGGCCGCCTAGTTCGGTGTTCATCACATCAGCATATCGAACTAACGTTCTACCTTAATGCGCTGTGTAGTGCAATGCACTGCACTGCATTGCACTGCTAGATATTGAACTGTGCGAGGTAGTGGTCGATCGCCATCTCTACGATCTGGTTCTTCGAGACGTTCTTGTCGAGTTCGGCCGGAATCACACGGGATCCCTTGTCGAGCCTGTTCAGCAGGGACCGTGGCAATCGAAACGAAGTCGGGACCTTAGGGCCCTCGTCCTCGGCGGCTGACTCACTTGGGCTCGACGCCGAGGCTGCCGGCACTCGCCGCTTGGCTGCGGGGCGCTCCTTCACAGGCGGCGGGGCATCGGCAACCGCCGGGGCCGGCGGTAAGACCCCTTCGGCAGGCTTGGCGGTCGCCTGTGCGTCGGCGGGATGCGGCTCGTGCCGTTTGGTGACGCGTTGACGTTCAACCATAATCAGTTCCCCTCTCCCCTACTTTGCCGCCACTAGATCCAGCTCACGCGCAAGATCGGTGAATGCCACTTGGAGCGCTAGCGCGCCATCGCCGCGAAGGGTGAACACTGACTGGCCTGTACCGTGTGCATCGCCCCACGCCGCTCGCTTGGGCGTAACCGTTCGTGCGACCAGTCCCCCGTCGCTCAAGTTGCCGTATGCGTCGCGCAGTTCTTCCTCACGGAAGTCCTGTTCGCCGGTCTTCTCCCGCCGAGTGATGACGATCGCCTTGATGTTCAACTTCGGATTGACCTGTTTCTGAACGAACTTCGAGGTCTCGACAATGTTCTCGATGCCCCGGACGCTGTCGACCATCGCCTCCGTCGCCAGAATCATGCCGTCGGCAAAGTACAACCCGTTGAGCAGGAGGCGTCCCAGGCTTGGAGGGCAGTCGATGAGGACCACGTCGTACTCGCTCAGGTCGACGCCCTCGAACGCGGCGCGGAGCCGGTATGGCATATCGGCAGCTCCATCAGTATCTCTGGTGGCGAGAGCGAGTTCAGCAGGCAGGAGGTCGATGCCCGGCCATGAGGTGCTGATTCGGACGTCGAGGGCGGCGCCTTCCGTCAGGTCTGCAAGGAGGTCGCTCATGGTGGGAGTGTCGTCGTCGATCTCGACGCCGAGGCCCGTCGTAATGTTCGCCTGTGGGTCGAGGTCGACCAGCAGTGCGCGACCACCACTATGGGAGACCGCAGCGGCTAGACCAAGGACAGTGGCAGATTTGCCGACTCCGCCCTTCTGGTTTGCAATGGCGTAGACGGGCGCTGAACTGGGCATACTTAATTACCTCTCACTAGATTGCAGTGCAGGGCTTCAATCTGCACTGTAGTGCGTGACAGTGCAGTGCGTTCGCATACAACCGATAGCAGCGCGTTGCAGCGGTGCGCATAACAGTACAGTGCACTCGCCTGCATTACAAGGCGGTGTAATGCGGTGCAGTGCAGGGCGTTGCACTGTGGTGTGCCGCAGTGCGTTGCAGTGCGCTACATCCCAGTGCGGTGCAGTTCAGTGCAGCCCGGTGCGGTGTGCTGCGGCTGATAGGCGTTGGAGTTGGTCCGGGTCAGTGCTGGCACCGCACGGCCGGCTCCTTCTCAAGACCGTCTGCGTCGAGGAGCCACCCGTATTCGCTGCACAAAGGGCACGCTTCACGAGCGGTGCGACGGGCGAGGGCTTCGGCCTCCTGGGCGAGAATCGCGGCGGCTGGTCGGTCGTCGAGGTTGTCGGCACCGTGCCAGCGGAGAATGCCGGCAAGGAGCTTGATCGGGTGGCGGGGGGTGTTGGCGATCCAGTGTCCGGTGATTCCGCGGTAGTCGACGATGAGCTGGTTAATGTCGGCAGCTTGCCAATCGTGAGCGGCTGGTGCCGCGAGGATACGTGCCCAGCCTGCGGCAGAGTGTCGTCGTGCCCATGCCGGTGTTTGTGGGTCAGAGAGCCAACGAGAGGCCAGTTTGACCCCTTGTGGGTCCGCTGGGGGGTAGTTCCGACGGCTTCGGGTCCTCCCGTCGTAGCTGACGCGCGAAGCGCGGCGGTTTTTTCCACAGGCGGAGCCTGTGTCGCTGTCTAGTTGAGTTCTTCTTACGTGAGAGGGATCCCTAAAGGGACCCCGTAGGGGATGGGGTGTCACCGAGTGAGGGTTACGAGGGTCCAGTCGTTCTTTGAGGCGGCTGACCTGTGGATTACGCGGGGGGTGCAGTGCCCATACTGAGGCCCAGCCGCGGCCGCGGTCTCCTACCCGCCACGAAGCCATCCTTTCCCTGTACGTACGTTGCCTGCCTCGCAGTACCTCGGTGGCTAGGCCGAGAGCGCGCATGAGGCGGCGGGCACGCTGGACGACGGCTTTGGACAGTCCGGTCAGACGAACGAGGGTGCCCACTGCCGGCCGGCAGCGCCGCCCGGTCGACCATTCAGCGAAGGTTGCCATGCTGGCGCAGACCTTGCGGAAGGAGGTCCGGCTGACACCGCCGCGGCCCTGCTCGTCGCAGACGAGCGGTCGGACGGTGGGGTAGTAGAGCTGGTAGGCGAGGTCGGCTTTCATGCACCAGTCGATGTCGGTAGTCCAGCAGGCGATGCCGAGGTGTGCTGTGGCCGGCAGAGCGAGGGTAGTCGGCTGGTGGATTCCGATCGCGCGAAGCAGCGCTGGGCCGGTACGGATCTGCCCGCGCCGACGACGGGTGCGGGACGATCCCGGGTACAGGCGGATTCCGCATGCTCGGGCGTAGAGTCCTGCCGCTCGCGGGCCGGTGCCCGAGCAGGCAGGACGGTGGACGTCGACGTCGACCGATAGGGTCGCACGCGCCATCGACGACACGAAGCCAGTTGGCTTGACAGTTTCAGGGTGCGCGCTACTCTGAGACGTGAGCGGCAAACTCAGTCCCTTCGGGGTAGCTAGCGATTCGAGCGGCAACTCGCATCGCACATATTCAGATTTGGCGAACGCCTCCGGTTACTACCGGGGGCGTTTGTCGTTATGCGGAGTCGCGGAGGCTGATCACCTCCTGCCGTGTGTGCGACGGCATGAGGTCGGGTCTGCACGCGCGGTCAGCGATAGCCGCTGTGAGCCACTGCGTCATCGACACGCCCTCTTCCCGGGCGGCCTGGGCAACGGCGTTCTTCACCTCAGGGTCAAGGCGAAAGTTCGCTGTGACGGTTCGCTTGTATCGCGGATCGGCCATCTCGGCCCACCTCCTCTACGTGCGTTACAGCTTCGAGCATGCGTTACAACTAGCTGATCGTCGTGCATCTGCGTCGGCGTGTCGGCGGGATCTTCCTAAAGGTCCTCGGGGATACCTCCTTACCCGGTTGGTAGATGACTTCCAGTATGTCATCTAGTCATATACTCGTCCTGTCCGACCACGGATGGGAGGCGGTGTGGGTCGTATGCTCCGGTGCATGGAGGTCCGGCGTCGCAGGGGGAGTGGTGCTCTACGTTCTCCGAGGCAGGAACTGGTGGATGCTGTCTTCGAACGAGTCCATCTTCAACCGCCCTGGACAGTGGATGAGTTTCGGAGGTGGCTGTCGGAGCATCTGGGCATGTCGATCGAGCTACGTCGATCTGACCCTGACAGCGACCACCTGCTGACGGGGGAGTGCGGCCTAGTCGCAGTCAAGGGGAGCAAGGCAGTGATCTGGTACGACGCGTCGAGGAGTCCACGCCATCAGCGGCAGCAGGTGTTTCACGAGTTCGCTCATCTACTCTGCGGCCACCATGAAGCGCGACCGTTGGAAGAGACGCTGAAGTCCGGGGAGCATCCCCTCGTAGCGGGGATGTCGCCAGCGATGATCGAGGCCGTTTTCGGGCCCGCCGACCCGCCTAGACAGGGCCGGGATCGCAGCGAGGCGGAAGCGGAGCTGATTGGAACGAAGCTCGCAGTTCTATCGGTGTCGGACAGCTCGGCGCGGTCCAAACGAAACTATGCGCGGGTTCTCTCGCTGTGGAGCGGAGGGCGCGCATGATCAGTGATCCGTCTGCGCCGCTGAAAACTGTCGCCACATCACCGTGGAATCCGGCATTCTCGATGAGCTTGCTGTTCGTTATGTTCATCGCGATCGTGGCCCGCGCAGTGATTGTCAAGCAGAGCCGCTTCGAGTGGTGTGCATGGCTGGCGATCACCCTGTGGCTGGGCGTGATCGCGTTTCGGGAGCCTTGGGTGCAAGCGGGCTTTCACGCTGCCGGCGTCAACTTGGCGTGGGTCCGGTTCATGGCCCATAGCTGTGCAGTGTTGGGCGGCTCGGTTCTCATCGCGCTCGGCGTGGCTTGGAGCACCGGTTTTCGGATGCCGAAGAAGCGCTGGTGGAGAACCGTCGCACTGGTGTATCTCCCGTCGTTCGTATGCATCGCAGTGATGGCCGTTGTCTCGTACCCTGCTCTGGCTCAGAACCGGGCTATCGAGGAGTTCCCTAATCGGATCGGTCTCTATGGGATCGTGTACGCGGCCATGCCGATTATCGGGGCTCTGTTCGCCGGCGGGGTTGCCGCACGAGCAGGGTTCGGAAGCGGAGGGCATCGGATGAACGGTGTCATTGGCGCGATGTGCGTGTTCGTGGCGGCGCTGTCGGTGCTCGATCACTCGTTCCGTATCCTCACGGCGCTGAGGACATCGCACACGGCTCCAGGGGATCTGCAGCAAGCTCTGGAGGATCGGGCGGCCGCGACTGATTGGCTGCTGGTGATCCCCGTGGGGATCCTGCTGGTGTCTTTGATGCCTGTCGTGGTGGTGTCGGTGGCGAATCGATTGGCTTCGTCACCAGCAGAAGGCAAGGTCCGGCAGCTCAGAGAGCTGTGGCTGACATTGATGAGTACGTTTCCTCAGGTCAGGTTGAGTCGGCCGGCAGAACTGACCGAGCCGGAGGAAGATCTTCACCGCACTCTCATCGAAATCGAGGACGCACTCCTGCTGCTCTCTCAGTGGATGACAGATGACGAGCTGCGTGCCGCCGAGGTCGATGAGTGGTACGAGGCTGTCCGCGGAGCGTTAGCGCGGTGTGAAGGACCAGTGCTCCGGCGAGCAGTAGTCTTGCCGTGGAGCAGGGATGAGGCCGCGGTATTCGAGCTTGCCCGTCGCGCCGATATGGGGTGGGAGGCCTACTACGCTCCGTGAGCGCGCACCGTTACGGTGATACGCATGGCAACCATCCCTCATCCTCCGTACCGTGTTCCACTCCTTGGAGACATCATCGGGATTGATCGGGTCAACCCGAACACGGCGACACTCGCGATGATGGAGCGCCTCGGGCCGATTTACCGACGCTCGATCATGGGGACCGATTTGACCTTCGTCGGCTCGGCCAGTCTTGCGGAGCAGGCCTTCGACGAGGCGTCTTGGAAGAGATACGAAGGCCGTCCGATTCAGCAGCTGGAATCGTTGGTCGGCGACGGCTTGTTCACCGCGGTGACGGAGTCCGACTCGTGGCAGAAGTCGCATGAAGCTCTGATGCCGGCGTTCTCCAAGGATGCGATGAGCCGGTACTTCGGGGTCATGTTGGAGACCGCACAGTCTCTGGTGGAATCGCTTAAGGCCGCACCCGGAAACCGTGAAGCGCAACCACTGTTCGCGCGAGTAGCTCACGAGGTGATCGGGCGGGCGGGGTTTTCGTACAGTTTCGGTCCGGACATGCTGGACAACTCCCATGCGTTTCCGGCCGCAATGGCACGCGCGCTCCAGCACGTTCAGAAAGCTGCGATCCCGCTGGTGGGGAAGAGACCAGGGGAGAAGGCACAGTACGAACGAGACCGCGATCTCCTCCTGGGGACTGTGCGCGAGGTCGTTGAAGGGAGGTCGGCAGGCTCCGCTTCGGGGAACGATCTCCTGGACACGATGCTCGAAGCGGGACTGCCTCAACAACTGATCGAGAACCAGCTCTTGACGTTCCTGATTGCAGGGCAGGAGACCACGGCCTCGACGCTTGCGTTCCTCGCGTACGAGCTGGGGCGACGTCCGGAGCTTGTCGCGCGTATGCGCGAGGAAGTGGCAGCCACGACGGACGAGGGTCCGATCACGTTCGAGAACGCCCCCCGGATGCGGCTGGTGCGGGCAGCAATCTCCGAAAGCCTGCGGCTGTATCCGTCTGCTCCCGGGATCTTCCGAGTAGCAAAAGAGGCCACCGCGCTCGGCGATTACCAGTTCAGTCCAGGTGAGTGGGTCTTCGTGCTGTTACTCGCTGTGCACCGGGACCCTGAAGTATGGGGAGCGAGCGCGGCCGAGTTCGCTCCTGATCGGTTCATGCCAGGTGGAGCTTCCTACCCCGCAGCAGCATATAAGCCGTTCGGCACGGGGATTAGGAGCTGCATCGGTCGGCAGTTCGCGCAACTCGAGATCACCGTAGTGATTGCCGAGATGGTGCGGGGCCTCGATTGGTCGGTTGTGGAGCCTGAGGGAGCGCTTGAGTTCGATGAGACCTTGACGATCCGACCGAGAGGTCTCTGGTTGGACTTCGCACCGAGAGCGTAATCAGAGAGCCGGCGAAGTCGGTTCGTCCTCGAGGAACGCGAGAAGCTCCCGAGTTTGTCGGGGGCTAAGTGAGGTGCCGCGCGCGATGATGTTCGTGCCGCCGTCCCTGTACCGGTCGCGGACGATGGCGCATACACGCAGACGATGTTCAAGATCAGCCCCCTCCGGGGAGTCCGTAAACAGCACATCCTCGCTATCAAGCACCTGAACGATCGCCTGAGTGACTTCATCAGGAGGCAGTGCCGTGCCGGCCAGGGCTTCGTCGACGATCACCGCCGGTACAACACTTCGCGTGACAAGCGACACCTGGTGGGCGAGTTCCTCGGATGTCATGGCCGGCTGCTCGCGGCGATGGTGGGCTTCGAGAAGCACTGCGAGTCGCTGGGCATACAGGTCAGGACGCATCGAGACCCCTAATCAGTCTTTGTCGCGGGCGGCGGCCCACCTCATTTGCAGGACAGCAAGCTGAGCAGGTTCGACCGATTCTTCATCGAGCTGCCCGATCAGCCACCGGACGTAGAGTACATCTGCTAGGTCCTCATCGCCGAGTCCGTCTGCTGGGGGTTTACGCAGGTACTCCGCGAGCATGACGTCCACGATGGGATCAGCGGGCATACGTCCGGGTTCGTCGGTCGATGACTCGATCAACGAGATAAGCCAAGTGCGGAGGTAGCGATCGGTCACTAGCTGAATCGCCTTGTTCGCCTCGACGAGGTCTAGCATCCCGGGATGCCGAGCTGTGACTTCCTCGAGCTGGTGCGCGGCTCTCGTGAGTTCGACGACCCGCGACGCGGTGAGCGGGGCGCCTGGGTCGGCGGTAATGAACTTGCGCTGTAGTCGATGTGCGTCCGCGGGAAGAACCACGGGCTCTGCACCGTCGGCAAGAAGTCGTGCTGCCGAACCAGGAGCCCAGTTGAGTGCAGTGTCCAGTGCGCTGAGGGTGGCGGCCGACGGTGCTCTCGTCTCGCCCTTCTCGATCTTGGACAGGGTGATCGCTGGCGGGCCGTTTCGTTCGCTCACTTGAGGGCGGCTGAGGCCCAACTGCTCCCGCCGGGCGCGGATGCGTCGGCCGAAGTCGGAGCCAGAGTCGTCATTCACAGCACCAACCCTAAAGGGCGATCTGAACAGTCATGTCAAGGACACCAGGGTCGCCCGAAAACATGTGCCAGTGACGGATGACATATACTGGATTGTGACATACATATATGCCACATGGGCAATATATAGACACCTCTAGACAGCATACATAGATGCCTGTAATGTGATCCCTGCTGAAGAACTGGATGCCTCCAGCGATCGGGAGAGCAAGATCCTCGAAAGCTGGATCGGGAGGGAAGCAGCGAAAGAAGACGCTCGCGGTCCCGAGTGCAGGTTGATGATTTGGACGGTCAAAACCTGCACTCAGGAGCCGCGAGCTGGTTGGAACCAGCGATGTAGAAGGTAGGCACCAAAGACATCGCAGGCCCGTGCCTAGTGTACGGGCTTGGGTGCCTACCTCGTGACTTCTGAGGTAGGTCCTGTGTCTGTCGATTCATACCGAAGCCAGCAGCACGATCCGAGTGGTCGTGCTGCTGGCTTTCTGCGTGTGGGGCGGCGTTCAGTCGATTCGGTGCGGGAGGACGCTGCTTGCGGATCGTCCCGCTTGGGAGGTTCTGTGAAAGCGAAGTCTTTCCGTTGGCGGTCGCGGTTCGTGGCCGCTTTGGTCGTTCCTGCGGTGGTCTCGCCGGTTGCGGTGGCAGCGTCGCCGATCGCTCACGCCGAGGCGTCCAGCGACTGCCCGTCGTTGTTCGTCCTGGCGATACAGGGAACGGGTGAGTCGTCGGAGGACGCGTCGCCGACGACCGACAGCGGAATGTTGGCGCAGGTGATGCGACCACTGCTGTCGATGGCTGGGTCAATGGTTCAGCGCGCATACGTTCCCTACCCGGCTGGCTTCGGTGGGGCAGTGCCGGGCGCCAAGGTTCCGTTCGAGGTGTCCGCGCAGAAGGCGGTCGATCGTGCGACGGCAATGACTAAGCAGATCGCCGGCCGCTGCCCTGATACGGCGTTCGCGTACACCGGGTACAGCCAGGGTGCGTACGCGGCGTCGATCCTGTTGAAAGACATTGGCTTCGGTCGCGGGCCAATTCCTGCGGAGAAGGTGGCCGGCGCGAGCCTCTTCGGTGATCCGACCCGTCCGGCGGGATCGGGGTTGTTCCCAGGCAAGGACGGTGCAACGACACCGGACCCGGCACCGGGTACAGACGGTGCGGCGGTGGAGGCACTGGCACCTCGTGAGGTGCCGACGGCGACCGGTGGTGGTATCGGACCGACGAAGGAATCGACAACGACGTTCGGGGACCTCGACGGCCGAGTCGCCTCAAGCTGTGAAG
Source organism: Gordonia sihwensis (assembly GCF_029632925.1). Lineage (NCBI taxonomy): Bacteria > Bacillati > Actinomycetota > Actinomycetes > Mycobacteriales > Gordoniaceae > Gordonia > Gordonia sihwensis. Next base: position 83,272 of record NZ_CP121249.1, on the reverse strand, counting down.
GCGGCGACCTGGCATGTGATGCGCCGTCTGATGCGCCGATCACGCACATCGTGGCGAACATTGCGGGCTCGTCGACATTGGATCAGTCCGATCCGGTGCAGAGCCTGTCGTCGATCGCCGAGGCCCTGGCTGCGACAACTGTGAAGTCCGCAATCCCGGTGATCAATGAGGATTTCACTGGCGAGACCTTGGAGGATCTGTCGTATCAGCCTCAGGTCAGTGTGTCGAAGCGCATCGAGACCGCCTCGGATCCGAGAACGGCCATGCCGACGGTCGAGGACGGAATCAAGGCGCTGATGAAGGTCGGCACGATCGGGCTTAACGCCGTCGTGTCGGTCGCCAAGGAAGTTCTGCAACCGCAGACCCTCGTGGAGTTGGGGACCGTGGGGCTTGCGAACCCGGTCGCAGCATTGGGCGTTCTGGGGTCAAAGACACTCGCTGCGACGGTGAAGCTGGTACCGCCAACGACGGTTTCACGGTGGACCCAAGAGGCGTTCACAGCAGTGAAGGAGAACGTCTCTGATAACTCGGAACTTCTGGACGTCGCGAACCTGACTCGGTACTGGCAGGCAGCGCAGCAGCACGGTTCGTACGCGCAGCCGACGGTGACCGGAGGGATCAGTGCAGCTGCGTGGACGGCGGCATGGTTCGCATCGCTAGCCGCTGATCTTGCGGGTAAGCACGACTTCCGCCCGACCGACGAGAACGGCGTGCCGACAGCGGACCCCGACGTGAAGAACTTTCCGGTGCCGACGCTTCCGTCCTCAACCACGGCGGTCAGCTCCATCAGCAGCAGCACACCGGCTGCACCAAGCGAAGAGGTGCCGCCGTGGGCTACAGGCACGGTCACCATCTCCGACACACCGGTGTCGTCAAGTGCGACGAGTTCCGCACCGTCCTCATCGACGAGCTCGACCCCTGCCGCACCGACTCCCTCGCAGTAACTGGCAACGGGGCTGGCTGCCCGGTAAACGCGCAGCCAGCCCCCTTTTTAAGGAGCGATTTTTGTTGTCCGACAACAAATTGCCGACACTTCCGGCGCTGCCGGCCGACGATGAGCTGCCAGCGTGCGCCCTGGCGGCCGACGTCCGTGCTGTGTGGGGGGTAGCTGAGATCGACAGCGCGGAAGTCTCGCAGTGGTCATGGCTGACGTTGCTGAACCCCGAGGTCGCGGAGACCGTGGAGCTGATCTCCAATGAGCATGAGCAGCCCGAGATCCCCGATATGGACCGTAACGCGTCGTCGGTGGTGGTCCCGACGCCACGGCGCGAGCCCCGGCGCCCGCGCCGGCAGGTGGTGATCCTGAGCGCGTTCTTCACAGTGCTGGCGGTGATCGTCGTAGGTGTCAGTATGTCCCTGGCCAGCATCGGTGGCGACGACAGTCCGGCGGCGGAGCCCGGTGATGGCGTTTCGTCCGCGCAGGAGAGCGCCGCGGCGGCCGCGCCCGATCCGTGCCCGGAGCGGGTGGAGGGAAACACCACCTACGGAGACGGTGTCGGCGACCAGCGATCCGGCGCTGGAGCGATCCAGGCGTGGAACCACGCTTACTACGTCACCAGGTCTGCCCGTGAGGCCAAGTCCGTGACCGCAGCCGGGGCTGTGGCCGACGAACCGAAGTTGCAGACCGCTATCGACCAGGTGCCAGCGGGCACCACGCACTGCCTGACGATGATCGACCGCGGCCAGGGACTGTACGCGGTGCGACTGATGGTGACTCCTCCCGGAGAGCAGCCGTATCCGATCAAGCAGCTCGTACAGACTGCCCCGGCGAATGGCCGGTGGTGGATCGAGTCGATCAAGAAGGACGAGGGGCTGCCGTGACCTGACCTGCCCGTTCTTGGACTGCCTCGTTCTTCCTCTATCTCAACCAACCCCCGAAGGGACCCCTGATGAATCTCAACACCACTACTCGGCACCGGGCTGGCTCGGCGGTGGCAGTCGCGGTGAGTATGTCGCTGCTGCTTGGAGCGACCGCGCACGCTGCACCGGAGCAGGGCGGCACGACACCGTCAGCACCGCCGGAGCAGGGCGGCACGACACCCTCAGCACCGCCGGAGCAGGGCGGCACGACACCCTCAGCACCGCCGGAGCAGGGCGGCACGACACCCTCAGCACCGGTACCGGTGGAGCCCGCGCCGTCTACGCCTGGACTGGTCCCGGGTCCGCCTCCCGGGCCGGTCGAGACGGTGCCTACTGCGCCGTCATACAACGACGACTACAACCCCGTCCCGTCGGCGCCGCTGCACGAACCTCGCTGGGTGCCACCGGTTCCCCGCAAGGTCGCTCCCCCCGATCACGTCCGCATCGGGAACATGGTCATGCCGGTCAAAGACGTGCCGTTCCCGCCGGGCATGTCCAAGCGGGATCGCGACCGGGCGGTCGTCTCCACGAATGACTGGTCGGCATACGCTGAGGCCGAAATCGCCCGAGGTCTGATTTCTATGGGCGTACCCAAGGACGAGGCCAGCCGTAAGGCCGCGGCCGCGGTGCTGGGTGGCGCTGCCGCAGGAGCGGCAGGCGGCACTGCCGCGTTCCTGGCCACAACAGTCACCGTTGGTCTGGTGACTGTCCCGATCGGTGCGCTGATCGGTGCAGGCGCGGGCGCAGTCGTCGGCGGTGGAAACCCCGTGAGCATCGCCGGTGGCGCAGGTCTGGGTGCGCTGGGCGGTGCCGGCGTAGCCGTCGGTGCAGGTGTTGTGGTGGGCACTGCCGCAGCGGCGGCCTCGGCTGTGGCCGGTGGTGCTCTGGGCTATTGGCTCGGAGCCGGCGATCCGGGTGCGGACCCGAAGAAGCCGAAGCTGCCGTGGGAGCAGCAGGGACCGGGAAAGCACCGTGAGCCCGAGGCTGTCCGGATCGTTGACCCGAATGCGAATCAGTATGAGGTTCACGTGCCTGCGCCCGTGGCGCAGAAGGCCGGCCTGCCTGCCGTGGACTACGTCGTGAACAACCGCGGCGATGTGAATCTCACGGTGGGCGCGACGCGGACCGGGTGGAGCGCCGAGCAGGCGCAGATTCCGACCCGGGCCATCGAGTCGGTCGCGCCGGGTGCGTCGCGGGCGATCAATGACGGGGTGCGGGCCGCATCTGAGGAGCTGTCCAAGGCCGTGCCTGGCCTCAACGTGCAGTGGCCGCAGGAGCCCACGGTCGCAAAGAGCAAGCAGACCGCTCGGCATGCGCGCTGATCGGGTGACTTCGACGAGAGAAGGGGAGGTGGACAGCCATGACCGGTAGCGAATGGATGCGCGAGATTTCTGAACCCCAGCCCGAAGAAGGACACCGAGAGGCGATGCCGATGGCGTTCTTCAATGCTGCTGGTGGCGCAGGCGCTTCCACGATGTCGGCGCTGGTAGCCGGGTATTGGGCCGATCGGACGGTACCTGCGGGATGGGTTGACGCGGCCCCCGCTGACGGTGACATGCTGGGCCGCCTCGGTGGTGTGTCGACCTCGACCGTGCAGCGTCCCGACGGCGTGTTCTTGTGGCGACCGAGCCGGATAGGGGACCTGGCACAGGTCTTGGCAGAGGCGCAGAACGAGGGGCTGGTCCCCATGATCGATGCGGGAACGACTGCGGTCGGGCAGATCCGGGGCGTTCAGGCGCTTATCGCAGAAGGCGTTGTTCCTGTCTTGGTGATCGGTATCCGTCCCGATCTGATCAACCGGGCCCGAGGGGTTCTCTCGGTGTGGGAGGACCGGGGCGTTCTCGCCTCAGCAGTGGTCGTCCTGAACGCCGCAGTACCTGGGATTCGGGAGAACGTGGTGCGGGAGCAGCTGCTCGATGTTCTCCATGTCGCTGCGCGTGACTGCGTCGGGGTGGACTATGACCCGACCCTCGGCACGGGACTGTCCCTGTCCTCGGAGGATCGGGATCAGCTCGCGCCGGCCACCGCAGCGGCGGTCGAACAGATCGCACTACACGCGACCCCACGGCGTCTGGCGGTGGCGCAATGATCGTCCGGGACGTACGGCGTACGCCGCTGCCGGTGTCCCGCCAGTTCCCACCTCTCTTCGCACTGATGGGCGCGCACGGTGGCAGTGGCGCGGGAACGCTGGCCGCGATGTGGGCACCGGCGGCGGATTCAGATGGCCAGTGGCCGGGCGACCCATCGACCACTCAACATGTGATCGTCGTGGCACGCGAACACATGGCCGGTATCGCCGCCGCGGCAGAGGTGCTGAGGCAAGCCGATGCCGGTCAGGCCCCGGCGGGGGTGCAGGTGCACGGTCTGGTGACGGTGGCCGCACGACCCGGCAAGACGCCGAAGGACGTACGGCGCTACGCCGCGACCGTCGCCGAGCTGGTCCCCGCGTGGTGGCAGGTCGGCTGGGTCGACGAACTCATCTCCGCACTGCCGGCCGACCTGCCGATGTGGACTCCCGGCGATCCGGTTCAGATCACCCGCAGGTCAGGCACGGACCTGGCAACCGTTCCCGGCGCCATCGCTCAGACGGGCCTCGACATCGTCACCTACTTCGCCGACGTTCGGTCGGCGCTGACACAGAAGGAAAACGCATGATTACCGCAACCGTCCTCAACCTGGCAGACACCATCAACGTCAACCCGCAGGCCCCGCCCGGATCTTCGAAGTTCCTGCTGCTGCTGTCGTGGGTCGGCTGGCTGGCGATGATCGGCGCTGTCGCGGCGCTGGTGATCATCGGCGGCAAGTTCGGCTTCGAGAAGCGCCAGGGCACTGCCGACTCGGAGTCGGCCGAGCGAGCCACCAAAGCTCTGATCGGCTGTGTGGTCATCGGTATCGCTGGTGGCCTCGTCGGCGCACTGGTCTGAAAGCGGGCGACGATGGGAGAAGCACACGATGTTGTCAGCATGGGGCGGCATGCCGCCGGAGGTGACAGACCCGCTCGAAAAGGTTCTCGGTTACGCCCTGTGGATGGTGATGGCTGCCGCGGTTGGTCGTCTGATGTGGATCGGCGGCGAAATGAGCTATCACCGGCACCAGCCGGGCGACACACAGCCGCCGGATACTCCGACGTGGGTGTTCGTCGGTCTGATCGTCGCCAGTTCAGCCTCCGGTATCGGCGCAGCGCTGCTGCAGTTGTCTTAACCCTGTCTGCGGTGTCCGCTCTGGTCACGGCATGTGGAGGTGACACCAGCACGGCGGCACCTGCCACGGTTGTCTCAGACCTGGGCTGGACATCGTTTCAGGGTATGCAGATCCCGACCGGCGAGCAGGGGCCGCAGCATGCGGACCCCGTCGCGCCGACAGGCTATGACCGGTCGCCGGCCGGGGCGGTCCTGGCCGCGGTTTCGGCGACGATCCGTATGTCGGTCGCCGACGACACACAGTGGCCGACGGTCGGGCAGAAGCTCATTGCTCCCGGAACCGAACGTGATGCGTGGGCGGTCGATCGAGCTCAGGTGTCGATCACCGCTCCCGTCAAAGCCGGCCAGGCACCGAAGGTGGAGGCATATTCGATCACGGACAGCAGTCCGGACCGGGTGACAGTGAAGATCTACAGTCGTCTCAGCGACGGGTCCTACACCGAGAACACCGCGGCTACGCAGTGGGTGGCCGGTGATTGGCGGTTGGCGCTGGCGTCGGGCGATAAGCCGGTCGTCCGGGCGGTCTCGGCGGTGCCTTCGACGGCGCTCCTGTTCGAGGAGCCCCAGTGATGGACCTCAAGGAGGAGCGCCAGCCGCTTCTGAAACGGCCGTGGGTGTGGATCGCTGCCGCGACGACGGTGGTGACCGTAGTGATTCTGACATTGGCGTTCATTCCTAATGATGACGCCGGCGATCGGCCCGCCAGCTCCACGCCGTCCGAAGCCGAGCGGCTGCCGCTGCCTTCGGAGAGTTCACAGTCGGAGTCAGGCGACGTTGACGACCTCGGGCGTCCGGTTGTCGTGCCGGCGGAGCGCCGCGGCGTCGCACTGCCTCAGTCCGAGCAGCCCTCGTCAACATCTGATTCGAACCCTCTCGCTCGGCCGAAGGGTTTGGAGTGGCAACGCGTGTACGGCAGTCCTGCACCCTTCAGCCGGTCAGACGGTCCGGCCGCCATCAGCGCCGACGGAGTTCCTCGAGGAATGAGCCGCACCCCGCAGGGAGCGACTATCGCTGCGTTGCAGATCGTCTCTCGGATTCGATTCGGCACCAAAGCCGACCGCTACGCGGTCATCGATCAGCGTCTTGAGGGTGCCACCGAGTCGGATAAGCAGGCGCTGCGGCGTGACGGCGACATTCTGTCGATCACGGTCGATGATCCCGAGATCGGCGACATCGCCGCGAACAGAGCGCTCGTGCCAGCCGCCTTCCGGATTCGAGCAGGGAACTGGACAAATGATGCAGCGACGATCGACATCGCATACGGGCCTCACGAGCAGGTCAACCCCGACGACGAGAGCGACGTGCAGTCGGTCTATTACTGGCAGTCCCTCTCCACGGTGTGGGTCGACGGTGAGTGGCACCTGAAATACAAACCGTCTCTTCTCACCCGTGACGAGAAGGAGGGCTCGATGGGTTCCCTCGACGGAGGGGAGTGGGCCACATGGGTGCGCTGACGCGGTCACGCCGCCGCACCGTGGTGACGGTGGTGCTGGCGCTCATCGCTGCGGTGTTCCTGACAACCGCTGGCCCCGCAGTCTCGTCAGAGGCGCTGGGCATGGACGCGGTCAGCGCCCAGGCGCGCGCAGATGACGAGACCCCCTCCCGGGCAGACCTCCAGAACCAGATCGAAGACCTCAAGGCCCAGATCGCGACGGAGAAGGATGAGGAGAAGAAGAAGGAGCTGACCGCTCAACTAGCAGTGCTGATGACTAAGTACACAGCTGGTGCTGTTAGCGCCACTGATGACAGCTGCGGAGCGATCAACTTCATCTGCAAGGCCAAGAAAGCCACCAAGGACGCCGCCAAGGGAGCGTTCAAAGGTGCGGCCGAGTCGATGTGGCAGGGCTTCGGCCGGATGCTGCAAATGTCGATGACCTGGTTCATCAAGATCCCCACCCCGAAGTATCAGGACTACTCGATAGTCCAGAAGATCCAATCCGCAACCATCGGACTGCAGTTCTTCGGTCTGGTGTTGTCGCTGGTCGTGATCGGGTTCCGGCTGGTTCTCGCCAGACGACAGGCCGCGGTCACCGAGGCCGAAGAATCCGTGAAGTCGATGGCCAAGGCGGTATTCGGCGCGTGGACATTCGGTGCAGTGCTGCTTTCACTCACGGTAGCGAGCGACGAGCTGTCTAAGTGGATGCTGAACCAGGCCACGAACGGTCAGAACGCCGGGTCGATGGTGACGAACCTGATGAAAACCTCGTTGGTAACGATGCAGTCAGCAGGGTTGGTCTTCGTTCTGGCCGTGATCGGGATCCTCGGTGCTCTGCTGCAGGGCATACTCCTGGTGGCTCGGCAGGCGATGCTCGCCGTTGTCGTGTCGCTGGTGCCGGTAATCGGCGCGTTCGGCGGGACGAACACCGGCAAACAGGCGTTCTCGAAAGTCATGATGTGGACCGTCGCGCTCCTTCTGTGGAAGCCCGTCGCGGCGGCGGTGTACTGGGTCGCCTTCTGGATGGCCGGCAGCGATTCGAAAGACTCTCAGCAGATCATCATGGGGATGATTTTGCTGTCGCTGTCCGCAGCAGTCCTCCCGATCCTGATGAAGCTCGTCTCCGGCGGAGCCGCGATGTCTGGGGGCTCAGGCGCGGCCGCCGTCGGGGCTTTGATGGGTGCGGCGGTCGCGGGCAGCACGATGCTCGCCAGTGGTGGCTCGTCAGCCGGCGCGGCTGCGGGAGGAGGTGCCACCTCGACCGCATCGATCGCCGGCGCCGGCGGAGGCGGCGGCCCGTCGGGCGGAGGGGGACTCTCTGGCGGGACCGGGATGGGTCCGTCGGGCGGTGGTGGTCCCTCCGGCGACAGCGGGGGAGGAGGAAGAGGCTCCCAGCCGGGCGGCGGGACCGGCGGCGGATCAGCTCTCGTGCCTCCGGCGCCAGACAGCAGCAGCAGCGGCGGCGACGGCTCAGGTCTCAGTGGTGGCACCGGCAAACAGCTCGCGATGGCCGGCAGTGCACTCGCGCTGGCTTCCGAATCCTTCTTCGAATCCGAACCTGGCCAGGACGCAGGAATGGGAGACAACCTCCGATGACCTCTACCAACCAAGTGATTCTCTACGGCCGATGGGAACAACCACGCACGAGCGGTCTGTTCGGCCGGACCTGGGGCGAAACGATATTCGCCGGCGCGTGGATCGTCGTGACAGTGCTGTTCTACATGTTCACGCACTCGCTGATTCTCATCCTCATCTTCTTCCTCATTGGCACGGCCGTGTTTGTGCCGCTGGCGTACCGGCGGCACGGACGGTCGGGATTGGAACTGATTGCCATGCGACTTCAATTCTGGAAAGGCGCTCGCCGCGGCGAGAACGTGTACCGAGGCGGCGTATTCGGCGTAGTCCCTGGATCTGCGCGCATGCCCGGGATACAGGGCGATACCCGGCTGTACGAATACGAACTCGGTCGCGGGGGCCGATTCGGGCTGATTCACTCGCGAGCGAAGAACCACTTCACCGTGGTGCTCTCCGGTCAGCCGCAGGGCCAAGAACGCGTGGAACAGCATCAGATCAACGACTGGGTCCGCGGCTGGGACCGGTTTCTGTCGCATCTGGGCACCATCAAGGGAATGGCCGGAGCGGCAGTGATTGTCGAGACCGTCCCTGACAACGGGCACCGTGTCGACGCCGAGGTACGGCGCCTTGTCGACCGCGACGCGCCGGCGTTCGCACAGCGCGTGATGGTCGAAACCGTGACGCACCGGGCCTCAGCGAAGGTCCGCAACGAGGTCCGCATTCAGCTGACGTTCACGCAGCAACGAACTGCGGACTCGGCCGAGGTCGCCGACCAGGGAGCGGCCATCGGCCGACTCCTGTCGACAATCATCAATCAGGCCGTGGCCGCCGGGCTCTCGGCACGACCGCTGACCGCTGGAGACCTGAGCATGGTCGCCGCTCGCGCCTACCGGCCGGAGCTCGCGGCGGAGTTGGAAACGATGGCCGGTTCGGGCTCCCTCGACCAGTTGCAGTGGGACCAGATCGGACCGGCCGGCTGCAAGGCTGAGTGGGGCCGGTTCGTGCACAACGGATTTCAGTCGGTGACGTGGGAGATGGAAGCCGCGCCGGCAGGCACTGTCGCACATGACACGCTGCTCCCACTGCTGGCGCCCCGAGCCGACCTCGGGCGCAAGAGGGTGGCGATCATCTACCGCATCCACGGTGTTGCCGATGCGGTGAAGATGGTCGACGACGACTTCAAGAACGCGCTGGCCGCCGAACAGTCGAAGAAGGGCGTCGGGTCGGCAGCGGCGTCCCTGCGAGTGGACAACACGATGGCCGCTCGGCAGGAACAGGCGCGCGGTGCTGGCGTGACCCGCTTCGGTGTTCTGATCACGCTCACCGCCGAGGCGTCAGCGGAGATGCCGACATTGGCTGCGGAACTGGAAGGCCTGGCATCGGCGTCCCGACTCACTGTGCAGCGCTGCTGGGGCGGACAGGACGCGACCTTCGCCGGGGCGCTCGGACTCGGGGTTCTGTTGCCGGAGTACGCCAGCGTGAACAGGCGGGTGACGGCATGACGATGACAATTCCGCGGCACGCGGCACCTCAGAGTGACACACCCACACAGGTCGAGATCGCCGAGACCGACGTTCCCGCAACAGTCAGGGTCGCGGGCGTGCGACTGCGCACAGCGCGCGCCTACGAGCAGCTGCGCGCCGAGGCAGCTGCCACGGGGTGGCGAGGCCGGCTGGCACGCCGCCGCCTGGCTACCGAGGAACGATGCCGCAAACGCGCGATCAGCAGGATCTGCGAGATGGGCGGCTGGGACATCGACGCCGGGGAGCCCGGACCGCGCGGAAGCTCCGGGCCGGGCGGTGGTCGCACGAACGTCGTCCCTCGACTTCCTGAGTGGCGCGCCACGACCAGCCAGGTCGCCGGAGGATTCTGGCCGTTCTCGGTCGGGGCGACGAGCCCGATGCTCGGCACACCTTTGGGCAGTCACCTGTATACAGGGCAGGACTTCGGCTGTGACCCGCTGACGTGGTTCCTCTCTGGTCTGATCACTGCCCCGATCGCGTTCGTGCTCGCGTTGAACGGTTTCGGTAAGTCGTCTCTGGTTCGCCGCATGGCACTGGGAAACATCGCCCAAGGCCACACCTCACTATTCCTCGGTGACGTGAAGCCTGACTTCGCAGAGCTGACCAAGATGGTTGACGGTCAGATCATCACTGGCGGATACGGCGACCAGACGATCAACCCGCTCGATGTTGGCGCTCTCGGCACCGTGCTCGCAGAAATCAGGGATTCGACGCCGTGGTCGCCGCAGTCCATCGCCGACATGACCCGCCGGGTTGAGGAAGATCTGCGCTCACGACAAGTCTCCACTGTGGCGGGCCTGGTTGAGATTAACCGAGGCACTGCGATCCGAGACTTCGAGGAAACACTGCTCGGGTCTGCGCTGGAACAGCTCTACCGCCCCATTCACGACGGCGGTCAGGGATTCACCGGCCAGCGGCCGCCGATCCTGGAGGACTTGTACCGGTTGATCCGTGACGGTAACGCCGAACTCTGGGAGGACACCGCTGCCCGCACAGCCGAGGAATACCGAGCTTCGGCGGCAGAGCTGTGCCGATCGCTGCGAGCCCTGACCTCGGGCCGTCTGGGCAAGGTGCTCAACGGCCACACCACGACACCAATCGACCCATCGTCGCCGGCCGTGTGTATCGACGTCTCGCGCGTGCCGAAGGGCGACCGCAAGCTCAAAGCGGCACTGCTGCTGGTCTGCTGGGCAGACGGATTCGGTGCGGTCGAAGCCGCGCACGTACGAGCAGACGCGGGGCGGGGTCCGCGGCGTACCTTTCAGGTGATCATCGACGAGCTATGGCAGGTGATCGGCTCGGGCGCAGGCATCGTCGATCGAGTCGACGCGCTGGTCCGGTTGAACCGTTCCGATGCGGTATCGCTGATCATGGTCACGCACTCGGTCAATGACCTGTCTGCCTTCGAATCTCAGGCCGATGCCGCGAAGGCCATCGGGTTCTTGGAGAAGGCACAGATCAAGTTCATCGGGCCGGTCGGCCCGGAGGAGATCGAACGACTCTCGCAGGTGACCGCGTTCAACGCACAGGAGCGTGCGCTGATCACCTCGGCGGCATCGACGCCGCCTCCATCCGAGGATGCGCTGGCTGAGATGAGGCGACAGCTCACTGCCGCGAGCAAGTCCGGGTCGACCTCTGTGGAACGTCCGAGACCGCACGGCCAGGGCGTATTCGTCGCCAAACTCGGCACCGACGATCGCGCAGGAATCCCGTTCCGCATGATCTTCACCCCTGCCGAAGCCGAGGGCGGTGTCCACAACACGAACGCCCGCTTCGACGGCGTGCTGAAGAAGGCGTCATGACATCGATGAACAGGCGAGACTACGGCTGGATCACCGACGACATTCGCGACACAGCGGTGCAGGCCGTGCTGACGGCAATCGAGCGGGGACTGTCGCTGACCGCTGCGTGCACAAAGGTCGCGATGAGCTTGGAAGTCCACACGAACACGGTGAAGAACTGGGCGCGGGCGTCCGGGAAGCTCGACGAACTCCGCACGAGCGCGGACAGTGAGGTTGTCGCGAAGCTCTACGCCGACATCGAAGCGATGAAGACCGCCAACAGTGGTCTACTCGCCGCGCTGAAAGAGCAGCAGAGGCGATCATGACCGACGCTGCGAAGTCCTTGTCCCTATTTCTGGTCGCCGCCGTGGCGATCCCGCTCCTTGCACTGATCGCCTTCGTCGGCAGCGATGACACGGATGACTGTGCGCCGGCGGACTCGTCGTCGAGCAGCAGCTCGTCACTGTCGCCCGGGCAGAAGGTGATCCCGATGAAGAAGGGAACCTTTCAGTACACCAGCGGGTTCGGACCTCGCGACGGCGTGATGCACCAGGGTCTGGACATGGGCTCGCAGGCCGGCACTCCCATGTATGCCGCCTACGACGGCGTCGTGGACAAGGCGGGAGAGGCGACCGGCTTCGGCCAGTGGATAGTGCTGCGCCACAACATCGGCGGCAAGCGTGTCGACACCGTCTATGGCCACATGTTTCCGCAGGACCTCATGGTCAAGCCGGGGCAGAAGGTGACCGCCGGCCAGCAGATCGCCAAGGTCGGATACAACGGCGAGGTCTCACCCCCGGGACCCGGCGGTGCACATCTGCACTTCGAGGTGTGGGAAGGAGGCTGGGGACAGAAGGCCATCGACCCGAAACCCTGGCTGGCTGACGCTGTCGAGCCAGGCCAGGCCCGGCCTTCCGCGCCCAATGCACCGCCGGCGGGGCAGGACTCACAAATCGTCTCGGCCGAGGACTGGAACAAGGTCGCCCAACACGAGTCGGGCGGGAACTGGGCGATCAACACCGGCAACGGCTACTACGGCGGGCTGCAGTTCTCAGCGTCGACGTGGAAGGCGTTCGGCGGAGACAAGTTCGCACCGACTGCAGACAAAGCGACCCCACAGGAACAGATGGAGGTCGCGAACAGCACGCTGAGTGGTCAGGGTTGGGATGCCTGGCCGGTGACCTCGCATCAGGCCGGTGTCCGCGACAAGAAGCCTGCGCCGCCGGGAACCTTCGCTGGCGCAACTGGATCCCCGCCCAAGCCAACGTCCCCGGCGCCGGCTGCGCCGGGAGGTCCATCGGACGTGCAGACGCTCTCGGGAGTGACCGATAACGAGGGCGAACTGGACGTGTCCAAGCCGATGGCCGCCCGATTCGGGTCCGAGGCCCACTGGCAGACCAACACCGTCCGCCTGGCGCGGGCGGTGGCCAAGCGATTCCCTGAGCTGCAGACGATCGGCGGCTGGCGGGCCGATGGTGGTGGATTCTCCGACCACCCTGACGGACGCGCCGCCGACATCATGATCCCGAACTCTGGCCGCGATCAGAAGGGCGTTGAGCTCGGCAATCGCATCCAGAAGTACGTGATGGACAACAAGGCCGTCTTCCACGTCGACTACACGATTTGGCGGCAGTATTACCAGCCCGCGCAGGGGCCCGGGAACGTCATGGAGGACCGCGGCGACTGGACCCAGAATCACTTCGACCACGTGCACGTAACTCTGCTGCCGTCGCCGCTCTACAACGGCGAGGACCTGGGAACGATCAAAGACAGGGGTGCCGGCGGTGCTGGGTCGGACAGCGAGGAATGTCCGTCCGATGTGAGTGGCAACGGACGAATGGTGAATGTCAAGGCCGGCTCAGTGCCCGCGGATTGGGCGCGCTGGTACAACAAGGCTGGCCGGATCTGCCCGCAGATCAGCGCCTCCCTCCTGGCCAGTCAGGGTCACCAGGAGACCGGCGGGTTCCAGCAGCATGTGCAGAGCCCCGATCAGGCTCAGGGGCCTGGACAGTTCATCCCTGACACCTGGGCGACTTACGGCAAGGACTACGACGGCGACGGTCGGGTCGATGTCTACAGCCTGGGCGACGCGATCATGGCCCAGGGCCATTACATGTGCGACCTGGCAAAGGACATCGACGGATGGATCGCGGGCGGGCAGGTTGACCCCAAATCGGGTCCGAACCACGACGTTCGCGACCTGTACCTCGGTGCCTACAACGCTGGCCCCGGCGCGGTGCAGGAGAGCCACGGATTCCCGTCGTTGTATCCGCGCCACTTCAGCGAGACCCGGCCATACGCCGAAATCATCATCCGCAACGAGCCGAAATACCGGGGCGTCGAGGACGCTGCGGTCGTCTAGTCAAAGGAGAATCCGTGAAGAAGACAACGACCGCGGTGGTGCTCGCGGGAACGCTGCTCGCAGTGACTGCATGCTCAGCGCCGGCGACGGAATCGGCAGCAGCGCGGTGTCCCGCGGCCGAGCAGCTCGCGGCGGCGCTTCACACGCGGTTCTCGGTGACAACCGCGGTCACCGACGGAGCCGAAGGTGGAGTAGAGCAGGGACGCTCGGTCGCTGCGCTGGTGCCTGCTGACGGCGCGACACCGGGCGGGGTAGGCGACCAGATCGCCCGTCGGGGGCGCGCCGACGATCGCAGCGAGTATGTCATGTGGAATCGCACGTACTGGCCGGCGGGCAGCAAGCGCGGCACGACGATCGAGGACCGAGGTAACGCCACTCTCAACGCGGTCGACCACGTGCGAATCGTGATCGACCGCACCAAGTGCATGGAGACACGATGACCAGGCGCGAGAAGGTGTTGGGCGGCGTGATGATCGTGGGCGTTCTCCTGGTCTGGGGTGCGATGGCGTTCTACTCGGTGTCTCTGCTTCTGTCGGTTCTCGGTGTCTCGGGCGGCCTGGTCATCGGGATCTCTGTCGCGACCACGCTCGCCTTCGAGGTGCTGGCGATTGCGGTCATGCGGGCCGTCGCGGCAGCTGGCTGGGGAGGACGGGACCGATGACGGCCACAGCGAGGCGGGCCTCGGCACTGCTCCTGGCCGTGATGCTGGCCATCGTGGTGGCGGCATGCGGCGGCGGGGACGACGCCGTTGACGGACCGGGGGATGCGGGCCATCAGCATCCGGACGGGCAAGGCCCCGTCGCGGGTGCCCCTCCGGACGATTCAGTACAGGAGGCATTGTCGAGGATCTACAGCTGGGAGCCGGCGAGACAGGCCGATTCCGGCGTCGCGATGAGAACTGCGCTGCCGTGGCTCAGCGGCGAAATGGCTCAGGCCGCTACTCGCAGTAGTACCGGGACCGACCAGATGCGGCCGATGCGTCAGTGGGCACAGTGGCGAGCGGAAAAAGCGATCGTGACCGCCACGGTGAAGGTTGTCCCGGCAGTGGACGAGCCGGGGAGCCGAACGACGAAGCGTCAGGCGGCTGTTCTGCAACAGATCCAGCGCGCAGACGGATCCGTCGACTCGTACTCGCTGATGACCTACGACGTCGATCTCGCTCTCGATGAGGACAACTGCTGGCGAGTCTGGCGAATCCAGATCGTCGACTCCCAACCACTGACAGATGGGGTGTTCCAGTGACTGACTACGACACTCGCGGCTTCAGCGCGGCCGGCTACGACCGAAACGGCTACGACCCATACGGCTACGACGCCTCGGGTTTCGATGCGCGGGGCTACGACCGAAACGGCTACGACGCTGCCGGGTACGACCGGCACGGCTTGGATTCCGCCGGGTATGACCGGAACGGCTACGACGCGAACGGCTATGACCGCCGCGGCTTCGATGCTGCCGGGTGGGACCGTAACGGCTACGACGTGGACGGGTTCGACCGGCACGGCATCGACCGCAGCGGCCGCAATCTGTACGGCGTTGAGGTCCCGTTCATGGACGACAACGCCGAACCGGCCAGGGTGCCGGGGCCAGCAAGGATCAGCACCGATGGTGGCGGTGAGTCGGAGGTGCAGGTGAGTCGGATGATCTTCGGCGGCGTGGCGACTGTGATCGTCGGAGCGCTGACTGCAGCGGTCGTTTGCTGGCTGCTGATGGCGCTGCGCACGAACCTGCCCGCAGAAACCTGGGCACGGGCAGGGGCACCGCGCATTCCCGACCCTGCAACGGCGGCGGTTCTCGCCGGTGCGGCGGCCGCGGCCGCCGCCGCATGCGCGCTGGCGCTGAGCGTTTTCGTTGCCGACGGACTGCGGTTCTTCCGTCTTACGGCGCTTCTGCTGACGGCGGTGTGGGTCGTGGCTGTCGCCTCCGAACACTCGTGGTCGACGTGGCTCGTGAGCGCGTTGACCATTGGAGCACCGGGCCTGGCGATCATCAGTCTCGCGCCGTCGGTACGTCCCACCCTCCGGCCCTGAGAACTCGCTTCACCTCACCAAACCCTCGATGGAAGGAACAATCATGACAAGCACGACAGCGCAGGACTGGGATACCGCGGCAGCCGTGGTACGTGACCATGCAGACGCCCTCGCCTCGATGGGCAGCCACTCCGAGCTGTACAGCTTCGCCAAGGAGAAGAACCTGGCGACCAAGCTCCTGTTTCCGAAGTTCAAGACCGAACTCCGCAAGCAGCTGCGCATCGATTACGACCAGATCAGGAAGGACACCCTCGCAGCCCGGTTGGTCGAACTGGAAGCTGCCGGCGAGACGGCTCCGACGATCACCCTCTTCTGCGCCGGTGACGTCGAGGTCGATTCGTACGCGGTGTGCCGGGCAGAGGAAGAAGACCCCTGGTACGGAACCTTCCACGAGAACGATCAGGTCGCAGATCAGGATCATGCAGACGAGTCCGCTGCGAGGAAGGCCGTGTATCTGGCGGGCAAAGCCCGTGAGTTCGCCGGACTCGACATCGTGCATCTGCGGTTGTCGGTCACCAACCATGTCGTGACACGCACCGCGCTGATGCGAGACATGCTCAAACACAAGGTGTGGGTGACTGTCGATATCGTCGACGACCCGAACGGCAATCCGGCTTTGGAACTGTGCCGCGCTCCCGGTTTCCGGGGCTGGCGAGAAGTCTCGCTGGGCGACCTGATCGAGGACAGCGACGGTGCGGCGCAGTAGTTGTCCGGACTCCGTAACGATGGGGGAATGCAATGCCCGTAGCTAATCCTGGACAGACGAAGAATCCGTCGCGGAACAGTGAGACCGTGCTCATGCTCGTTGGGCTTGGCGTGATCGTCGCGGCGGCGTTGATCGTCTGGGGCTCGTTGACGCTCGCCGGCGGTCAGCAGATCCCCGGCAACCCGTTCGCCGCGGTGATCATGGTAGCGAGCGGCAAACTCGCGTGGCCGACGGCCGCGACGGTGTGGGCCGTGGTGATCGTGGCCGTCATCGGGGCGGTGGTAGGGACCGGTCTGTACGTATGGAGCGGCCGTAAGCCACACCGGACTCGCGTGGACTCGGCGCAGCAGCACCTCGGTTCAGGCAAGGAGATCGCGTCCATCCGCGAGCGGGCTGTAGCGGAGAAGGCGCGGAGTCTCGGTATCGATTCGTCAGTTGCACCTGCACCGTTCACCACCGTCGAAGGTGTTCCGATCGGCAAGGAACTGGTTGGCAAGGGACGACTGCTGGGGTCGTGGGAGGACATGCACCTCGACATCTGGGGGCCCCGTCAAGGCAAATCGACCTCGCGGATCATTCCAGCGATCTGTGAGGCGCCCGGAGCTGTGCTGACCACCGAAAACAAGCGGGGCAATCTCGACCACACTCGGCTTGTCCGCGAGTTCCGCGACGAGGACGGCAACCCAACCCGGCAGGTGTGGGTCTTCGACCCGCAGCAGGTCGCCAATGAGCCAGCGTGGTGGTGGTGGAACCCGTTGTCCTACGTTGAGGACGAAACGCAGGCCGAGGAGTTGGCCCAGCTGTTCTCAGTCGGTGACGACGGGCTAGAAGCCAAAAAGGATCCCTACTTCGACCCCGAGGGAGAAGATCTGCTGGCTAATCTGATCCTCGCTTCGGCGTTGGCCGGCGAGCCGATCACCACGGTCTACGAACGCCTCGTCGACGAGAATTCCTGCCATCATGCTGTCGAAATTCTCCGTGAGCACGGCTACCCGATGATCGCGCGTGCGCTCAACGCCCGTTTGGGCCTGCCGGAGAAACAGAAGGCCGGCATTTTCGGAACCAGCGTGAAGATGGCCAAGTGCCTGCGCAACCGGTCCGTGCAGGAATGGATCACTCGAGGTGACACTGAGCGCCCGCACCTGGACCTGGAAGCGTACATCCGCAACGGCGAGACACTGTACTGCCTGTCGAAGGAAGGCGTCGGGTCGACGGGGCCGCTGGTCGCGGCGTTGACTGTGGCGGCCACCCGCACGGCCGAAAAGATCGCGACCGCATCGCCGGGTGGGCGGCTTCCGGTCCCGATGCTGTGCCCGCTCGATGAAGCCGCCAACGTCGTGCGGTGGCCGGATCTGCCCAAGCTCTACAGTCACTTCGGTTCCCGCGGAATCATCATCATGACGATCCTGCAGTCCTGGTCGCAGGGCGTCGGAGTGTTCGGCGAACGCAACATGAAGCTGCTCGAATCCTCATCGAACGTGTACGTCTACGGCGGCAACGTGCGCGAGAAGGAATACCTGGCCAGCCTCTCCGAACTGTGCGGCGATTTCACACGCGTGCGATTGAGCGTGTCTGATGCTCGCACTGGGAAGTCATCGTCGCGAAGCACCGACGAGAAGAAGATCTTCACCGTTGCTGATCTACAGGCATGGCCGCGCGGCCGCGCGCTCGTTCTGTCTGCCGGTAACCGTCCCACGGTCGCTGAGACTGTGCCGTGGATGGCCAAGCCATACGCCGACCTGATTCGGCAATCGCTCAACGAATACGCCCCGAAGGGACAGTGAAATGGACGACGACCTAGCGAAGAAGGCGCGGAGTCTCGGTATCGATTCGTCAGTTGCACCTGCACCGTTAACCACCGTCGAAGGTGTTCCGATCGGCAAGGAACTGGTTGGCAAGGGACGACTGCTGGGGTCGTGGGAGGACATGCACCTCGACATCTGGGGGCCCCGTCAAGGCAAATCGACCTCGCGGATCATTCCAGCGATCTGTGAGGCGCCCGGAGCTGTGCTGACCACCGAAAACAAGCGGGGCAATCTCGACCACACTCGGCTTGTCCGCGAGTTCCGCGACGAGGACGGCAACCCAACCCGGCAGGTGTGGGTCTTCGACCCGCAGCAGGTCGCCAATGAGCCAGCGTGGTGGTGGTGGAACCCGTTGTCCTACGTTGAGGACGAAACGCAGGCCGAGGAGTTGGCCCAGCTGTTCTCAGTCGGTGACGACGGGCTAGAAGCCAAAAAGGATCCCTACTTCGACCCCGAGGGAGAAGATCTGCTGGCTAATCTGATCCTCGCTTCGGCGTTGGCCGGCGAGCCGATCACCACGGTCTACGAACGCCTCGTCGACGAGAATTCCTGCCATCATGCTGTCGAAATTCTCCGTGAGCACGGCTACCCGATGATCGCGCGTGCGCTCAACGCCCGTTTGGGCCTGCCGGAGAAACAGAAGGCCGGCATTTTCGGAACCAGCGTGAAGATGGCCAAGTGCCTGCGCAACCGGTCCGTGCAGGAATGGATCACTCGAGGTGACACTGAGCGCCCGCACCTGGACCTGGAAGCGTACATCCGCAACGGCGAGACACTGTACTGCCTGTCGAAGGAAGGCGTCGGGTCGACGGGGCCGCTGGTCGCGGCGTTGACTGTGGCGGCCACCCGCACGGCCGAAAAGATCGCGACCGCATCGCCGGGTGGGCGGCTTCCGGTCCCGATGCTGTGCCCGCTCGATGAAGCCGCCAACGTCGTGCGGTGGCCGGATCTGCCCAAGCTCTACAGTCACTTCGGTTCCCGCGGAATCATCATCATGACGATCCTGCAGTCCTGGTCGCAGGGCGTCGGAGTGTTCGGCGAACGCAACATGAAGCTGCTCGAATCCTCATCGAACGTGTACGTCTACGGCGGCAACGTGCGCGAGAAGGAATACCTGGCCAGCCTCTCCGAACTGTGCGGCGATTTCACACGCGTGCGATTGAGCGTGTCTGATGCTCGCACTGGGAAGTCATCGTCGCGAAGCACCGACGAGAAGAAGATCTTCACCGTTGCTGATCTACAGGCATGGCCGCGCGGCCGCGCGCTCGTTCTGTCTGCCGGTAACCGTCCCACGGTCGCTGAGACTGTGCCGTGGATGGCCAAGCCATACGCCGACCTGATTCGGCAATCGCTCAACGAATACGCCCCGAAGGGACAGTGAAATGGACGACGACCTAGCGAAGAAGGCGCGGAGTCTCGGTATCGATTCGTCAGTTGCACCTGCACCGTTAACCACCGTCGAAGGTGTTCCGATCGGCAAGGAACTGGTTGGCAAGGGACGACTGCTGGGGTCGTGGGAGGACATGCACCTCGACATCTGGGGGCCCCGTCAAGGCAAATCGACCTCGCGGATCATTCGGCAATCGCTCAACGAATACGCCCCGAAGGGACAGTGAGATGGACGACGACCTGTTTGGCGATGAAGAACTCGAGGACGACGAGCCGAGCGGCGCAGCTGCCGCCGAAGCTGAGCCGGAGCCCGAATTTTCTTCGGTCTATGAGTTCGTGGAAGACCACCTGTCGCTGTTGTACGCCCGCAAATGGGAGTTCGCCGGCAAGAGTCGCCTGTGGTGTCGGAGGTGGTTCGAACACGCCGAAGCAGTGTCACGACTCGAAGCAGTGTGGCGGGCCTATGAATCGCTGCGCCTTGATCCGACCCTCGGGATGAGCGTGTGGTGGCGCGACCATCTCGATCCCCACATGAACGCGTTGACGAATCCGGAAGGTCCGTTCGAGGGATGCAGTCCCGACGCTCACAACCCCCGGACGGCAGCTATGCCCTGTGACCGTATGGACGACGACTTCGTCCGAGCCGTGATGGGCGTCGACGGAGCGTAAGCGACCGGCTAGACCCACTAGAGAAGGAGCATGCAGTGCAAGACCACGACGAACTCGAGCAGGTTCTGGAGCGGACCGCAGCTAAGTTACTCGGCCACGGTGCCTCACTGATCGAAGCCCTTATGCGGCGCCTGCGCCAAAGCGCCGAAGAGCAGATGCGGCAAGAGGCAGCGCAGGACGATCCAGCACTGTCCAGCGTCGCTCGGCACACTGAGCCGGAGCTTGGTTCGGCACCCAGCCCGATCGGTGGCCTCAGTGATTCCGAACTCGACGCACAGGTGAAGGCCCGATACGGGCTGGATGTTTCGAGAATTGGCGACCGCGAACATGATCGGCAGTGGGCTGATCGGGCGGCACCGGCCGATGTGCTCGATCTGCTGCGTGCGGCAGACCGCGACGGCGACGGTTCGGCGACTGCCGCCCGGCTGCGCGACAACCTGATGGAACGCATTCGCGAGTACGGGATCGACGCAGACGCGCTGCTGTCCGAGTCGCCCGAGGCCGCAGGTGAAGCTTTGCGCGAGAACCGAGTGACTATGTCAACTCCATCCGGCCCCGGGATGACGGCCCGACTTGGCTCCAGCCAGGGCGAGATCAGCAGCAGCACAGGGCGTTCGCAGATGCCCTCTGCGAGGCTGGTGCCCATGAGTGCTGAACCTTCTCTTGTGCCCGAGCTAGCCGTGATCGACTGCAGTGTGTCTGTGCGGTTCTGGCGTGACCTGCTGGGATTCGAGGTGCTCTACGACAGGCCCGAGGAGGGCTTCGCCTACCTCGCCCTAGACGGTATGGAGTGACCACTCAGCCACCCTGAGCGGTCACTCCATACCGTCTAGTCGGCCCCGAACCCCACCAGATGACCGGCAAGCTCCTCGCCTGGGGCGCCGTCCACGCGGCGACCACCCCGCTCCCAGCCGGCGTGCACGCGCCCGTCGCGGTGATCGGCCTGGAGACACTCATGACCGGTCAATCGCACGTATCGGACGTGCGCGTGCGGACCCTACGACAGCGAGGTCGCATGGGTTGCGCGCTCCTCGATAATGAGTACGCTCATTCTTGTGGACGAAAGGGCGATCTCATGACGGCGCCGCAGGTGCTGGGCCGTCGCGAAGGGAACATGCAGCTCAAGCACGAGCGCATCTTCGCCGCCGCGGCTGAGCTGTTCGCCGAGCGCGGCTTCGCGGCCGCGACGACGCAGGAAGTGGCCGACCGCGCCGGAGTTGCAGCGGGCACCGTGTTTCGATACGCGGCGTCCAAGAGCGAACTGCTTCTCATGATCTATAACCGCATGTTCCGTGAGGCCATCGCTGAAGGCGTCGGCTCCGCGGCGAGACCGATGGACGCCGTGGACGCGGTCCAATCGATTGTCATGGCGGTTTTCGACGCGTCGATGGCGTCGCCGGAGAACAGTGCTGCGTATCAGCGAGAGCTGCTCTTCGGCCCCGCATCCGAGCGATACCGTGCCGAGGGACTCGCGATCGTCGCCGAAATGGAGGACACGATCGCGACACGACTGCTCGCTGCCGCCCCCGAGATGGATGCCGACTCCGCGCGACTGACCGCCGCCTCCGTGTTCGCGGTCCTGCACCTGGGCATCGCGCGCTCGTCGACCCAGGCACATCCAGGGCGCGATGCCCGCCAAGACCTGCACGATCAGGTCCACCTCATTCTCGCCGGGCCGGCGTCGTCGAAGACGCTGGCTGGTGCCAACCAACAACAGAAGGGCAACCAACGATGACTGATATCACCCATGTGACGGTTCTAGGGACGGGAGTGCTGGGCTCCCAGATCGCCTTCCAGACCGCCTACAGCGGTTTCGCGGTGACGGCCTACGACATCAGCGACGAGGTGTTGGAGAAGGCGCGGCAGCGTTTCGCCGGCCTCGCCGACACCTACCGGGTGGACGGTGTCGCGGGCGCTGCCGACGGCAAAGCTGTCGCAGCGCTGGATCGCGTCCGCTACAGTGCCGACCTGGCCGACGCGGTGAAGGACGCCGACCTCGTCATCGAGGCGATCCCGGAGATCCTCTCTCTCAAGCAGGAGACCTACGAGAAGCTCGGGGAGGTCGCGCCCGAGAAGACGATCTTCGCGACGAACTCGTCGACGCTGCTGCCCAGCGATCTCAAGGACTTCACCGGACGTCCGGAGAAGTTCCTCGCGCTCCACTTCGCCAACCAGGTGTGGAAGTACAACACCGCCGAGGTGATGGGGACCGCCGACACGGACCCGGCCGTCTTCGACGAGATCGTCGCCTTCGCCGGAGAGATCGGCATGGTGCCGATCCCGATCCACAAGGAGAAGGCCGGCTACGTCCTCAACTCCCTCCTGGTGCCCTTCCTCAACGCGAGCTACGCACTCGCGGCCGGCGGTTATGCCGAGCCAAAGGACATCGACAACGTGTGGCGGATCGCCACCGGAGCCCCGCTCGGCCCCCTCCAGATCACCGACATCATCGGCCTGACCACTCCGTACAACATCCTCTCCAACGCGGGACCGGAGGCGAAGCCCCTCGCAGACTGGCTGAAGGCGAACTACATCGATCAAGGCAAGCTCGGCATCGCGACCGGACACGGCTTCTACGACTACCAGAACACGGGAGAGTGACCATGTACTACAGCAGCGGCAACTACGAGGCCTTCGCCCGCCCCCGCAAGCCCGAAGACGTCGAGAAAAAAACCGCCTGGTTCGTCGGGGCGGGTCTGACCTCGATGGCGTCGGCGGTGTTCATGATCCGCGACGGACAGCTCCCCGGGAACAGGATCACGATCCTGGAACGGCTCGACCTGCCAGGCGGGGCGCTCGACGGCATCCGCAAGCCCGAGAAGGGCTTCGTCATCCGCGGCGGCAGGGAGATGGAGGACCACATGGAGTGCCTGTGGGACCTCTTCCGCACCATCCCGTCGCTCGAGGTCGACGGGTCGGTGCTCGACGAGTTCTACTGGCTCAACAAGGACGACCCCAACTACTCCCTCAACCGCGTCACGCACAACCAGGGCGAGGAGTTCGTCACGAACAACGAGTTCGGGCTGACCGACAAGGCACAGAAGGACATGGTCAAGGTCTTCCTCGCCTCCCGCGAGGAGATGGAGGACAAGCGCATCGACGAGGTGTTCGGCCAGGACTTCCTCGACAGCAAGTTCTGGCTGTACTGGCGCACCATGTTCGCGTTCGAGAACTGGCACTCCGCCCTTGAGATGAAGCTCTACCTCCACCGGTTCGTGCACCACATCGGCGGCCTGCCCGACCTGTCGGCGCTCAAGTTCACCAAGTACAACCAGTACGAGTCGCTCGTGCTCCCGATGTACAAGTGGCTGCTCGACCAGGGCGTGAGGTTCGAGTTCTCCACCGAGGTCACCGACATCGACTTCGCCTTCGCCGGCGACCGCAAGCAGGCCACCCGCATCCACTGGATCAAGGACGGCGTCGAAGGCGGCGTCGACCTCGGTGCGGACGACCTCGTCCTCGCGACGATCGGCTCGCTCACCGAGAACTCCGACGACGGCAACCACCACCGCGCCGCGAAGCTCGACGAAGGCCCGGCGCCGGCCTGGGACCTGTGGCGACGGATCGCAGACAAGCATCCCTCCTTCGGGCGTCCCGACGTGTTCGCCGGCGACATCCCCAAGACCAAGTGGGAGTCCGCGACCGTCACCACCGTCGGCCCCGAGATCCCCTCCTACATCGAGAAGATCGCCAAGCGCGATCCGTTCGCAGGCAAGGTCGTCACCGGCGGCATCGTCACCGCGAAGGACTCCGCCTGGCTGATGAGCTGGACCGTGAACCGACAGCCGCACTTCAAGGCGCAGGCGGATGACGAGATCGTCGTCTGGGTATACGGACTGTTCGTCGATGTCCCCGGCGACTACACCGGCAAGACGATGCAGGAGTCGACCGGCGAGGAGATCACCCAGGAGTGGCTGTACCACATGGGCGTGCCCGTCTCGGACATCCCGAGGCTGGCTGCCGACGGTGCCAAGACGGTGCCCGTCATGATGCCCTACGTCACCTCGTTCTTCATGCCCCGCAAAGCCGGCGACCGTCCCGACGTCGTGCCCGAGGGAGCCGTGAACTTCGCGTTCATCGGACAGTTCGCCGAGACGACCCGCGACACCATCTTCACCACCGAGTACTCCGTGCGCACCGGCATGGAAGCCGCCTACCAGCTGCTCGGCATCGACCGCGGAATCCCCGAGGTGTTCAACTCCACCTACGACCTCCGCTTCCTGCTCAAGGCCACCGCACGCCTCCGAGACGGCAACGAAGTGGAACTGCCCGGCCCGAAGTTCGTCGGCAATCACATCATCAAGCGCCTCGACCACACCCAGATCGGCCAGCTCCTCACCGACTTCGGCTTGATCCCCGAAGTCGCCGACACCGTGAGGCGGAACCGCTCCGACGACGCGATCTCGTAGCCTCACGGAGTCGTCGCGCTCGTTCGCTCAAAGCCGTTGTGAACCTTCGTGGAGAGTTTGACAACTTTCCCCGGCCGCTCGCAGGCTTCCCGCTGCCGCTCGTGCGCTGCGCGGTTGGGGACCGCGGTGCAGGTGTAGATCGCGGCGCGCATCAGGCCACGCTCGCTTCCGTATAGGCGACAGACTCCATCGCGTCGTCCTGACGCCGGGCTCGGCGGCGGGCGACGGCCTCCTGGATGCGAACGCGGACCAGCAGCGCGAGGCTTACCGGGCCCATGATGAGGAACTTCATCGCGTTCCAGATGAACAGGAGTACGAGGAGGTTGAGCCATCCGGGGCCGCCGTCCGCGATGAGGTTGGTGCAGATGCTCGCTGCGAGCAGGTAGGGCACGGCGAGGAGCATCGCGGGGATGCCCCACTTCAGTCCGCGGCGAATGCGGATCAGGTCGAGCAGGATGTTGGTGGGCATGTAGCGCCGCAGGAAGTAGCGGGTGCGGACGCTCATCGCCCAGAGCAGGCGAAGCATGGTCAGGCCTTTCATCACACGTAGTTCTCCGTCGAGGAGGCAGTACGTGGATGAGCGCCCCGAAGGGCCTTGTCCCGAGGGACCCGCAGAGAGAGTGAAACCCTGCCTCGTCTTCTACTGTACGACTCGACGGTGGCGTCCGGAAGAGGAGGAAAGCAGCGGGTAGTCGCTGTTTGCATGCGCTCGACTGGCCGAAGCGTCGACCGGGGCGTGTGTCGCGGCTGGGTCAGGTCATGCGTGGCCTGACTCACATGGTCACGCAGCGGGGCCTCGCACGATCGCCTCGATCGCATCGGCTACGCCCGACGGGTCTTCATGCCCCCATGAATCGCAAGACCGTCCACCCACGCTGACTGAGGAGCATACTGGTCTCAAGATCGCGCTGACGGTTCCGCTCGACCTTCTCCGACCAGTAGGCGGCGTTCGACGCGGGGCGCGTGTAGTGGGTCTCGCAGCCATGCCAGAAGCACCCGTCGATGAACACGGCCACACGGGGGCCAGCGAAAACCATGTCCGCTGTGCGCCGGATGTCTCTCTCCGGTCGCGCGTTCACCCGGTAGCGCAGGCCGCGTGAGTGGGCGATGTGGCGCACCGCCCACTCAATGCTGGTGTCTCGGCTGCGGTTTGCCTGCATCACTTTGCGAGCCGCTGGGCTCGATGCCCACGACCCGGAGGTCATGCTCGAAGCATACGCAAGAGTTCGGCCGGCGGCTCAGGCGTCCACGGGCTGTTTGTGCGCCTTAGCTGTGATGTCCGGGCAGGTTGTTTCCCGACACGGGGCTGAGTTTTCCAACGGGTGAGGGCCTCCGGGCTGTGAAGTGGAGCTGTCTAGTTGACCGCTTCACGAGCCCGAGGAGGCCCTCGTGTCCCACGCTAACGCTGTCCTGACCCCGCGCACGAGACTCCGTCTCGCGCGCCTGATCGTCGATGACGGTTACCCGGTCGCCGTCGCGGCGAGGATGTTCATGGTTTCGCAGGTCACCGCCCGCAAAGGGGCTGCTCGTTACCGGGCTGAGGGCGAGACGGGGATGCAGGATCGGCCTGAGCGAGGAGGCGGGCGTTCGCCAGTTCCTCGTGCAGGACCCCGACGGCTACCTGGTGCGTCTCCAGATGTCGTTGGGACAGCGAACGTTGGAGCAGTAGCCCAACGCGGCAAGAGCGTGCGCCAGTGGCCATGCTCGCGTCCCGGGGGTTGACTCTCGGGCAACCCGAAGCACGACTCTGGAGTTGTGAGTGATGATCTTCTCAATGTCGGGCCGTTCGCCAAGCGCGCGGGGCTCAGCGTTCACGCCCTGCGCCACTATGATGCGTTGGGACTGCTAAAGCCCACCGAAGTCGATCCCAAGACCGGCTACCGCCGCTATTCCACTAGTCTGCTTACGGCAGCAAGGCTCATCGCTGATCTGCGCTGGCTCGACGTCCCACTCCCCGACGTTCGGGACATACTCGCGGCACCCTCCTCAGACCGGGCGCGGACGTTGCTCGAGTCGCATGTCGAACGCCTTGTTCGCACCCGCCACCATCTCGATCAGCAGATCGCTCAGTGCAGTGTCTACGCGTCCAAAGGAGTACCTGTGCCCACCATCCTCACCACCGTTGTCCCGGTCCAGCTGAAAATCCGGGTAGCCAACAAAGAGAGAGCACGACGCTTCTACGAGGACGCCTTCGGCCTGGCACAACAGGTGATCCGGCACACCGAAGACGCCGACTACGACGGCTACCTGTTTGGTGATTACGGCCAGCCAGGTTTCTTTCTGCTTCTACTGGTTGACGACACCGACTTCGACTGCCCCGGCCGCAGCACCCTCGGCCTGCTCGTCCCAGACCTCGACACCATCCACCACCAGGCTCTCTTAGCCGGGGCGACCGAAACAGTACCCATCACGGACGCCGACGGGATGCCCCGAGCGAGTGCAGTCACCGATCCAGATGGCAACTGGATCTGGCTCTACCAAGGATGAGGCCCCTGTGCCTCCCCCCAAGGACGCGCGCTCATCGGCAGTTTAGGAATGTCACGCGCCTGTGGAGGGGGTCTGGTGGCGTGCTCGGGTGTGGGCGAGTCGGTAGGAGTTGGTTCCGGTTTCGATGATGGTGGCGTTGTAGGTGAGGCGGTCGACGATCGCTGCGCACAGTCGTGGGTCGGTGAAGGTGTCGGTCCAGGCGGAGAAGGACTGGTTGGACGCGATCGCGATGGCGTTCTTCTCTTCGCGTTCGGTGAGGACCTGGAACAGCAGTTCGGCGCCTCGCCGGTCGAGCTCCATGTATCCCAGTTCGTCAATGACCAGGAGATCCACTCTTCCGTAGCGGTTGATGGTCTTGGTGAGTTGCTTCTCGTCAGCGGCCTCGACGAGCTCGTTCACCAGGCGGGTTGCGAGGGTGTAGCGGACGCGGTAGCCCTGCTCTGCGGCGGCGGTGCCGAGAGCGATGAGCAGGTGGGACTTGCCGGTGCCGGAGTCCCCGATCAGGCACAGCGGGTCGCCGCGGCGGATCCAGTCGCCGGTGGCGAGCTCGTTGATGGTGGCGGGGTTGATGTTCGGGTTCGCGGTGAAGTCGAAGTCGGCGAGCCACTTCTCGCGGGGGAATCCGGCGCTCTTGATACGGCGCAGGGTGGAGCGGCGGTCACGGTCGTCGACCTCGGCCAGGAGCAGCTCGGCGAGGAAGCCCTGGTAGGTGAGTTGTTCCTTGGTGGCGGTGGTGATCGCCTCATCGACGACGGACCGGATGGTGGGCAGTCGTAGGCGGCGGCAGGCCTGGTCGATCGCGGCCTGGGCGGCTTGTTCGGTGAGGCTGTGACGGCGGCGAAGACCGCCCGGACGGGAGCTGCTGGTGTTCGTGGTCATGGGGTTCCTGTCTGGGTGTGGTGGTGGACCTCTGCGGGGGCCGGGGCGGGATCGGTGGCCGTGTGGCGGCGGCGGAGGAGTTCGTCGTAGGCAGTGACAGTGGGCAGGGGTCGGGTGTCCTCGGGCAGGTGCGCGATGACCTGGTGTGGGTCGGTGGGGCGTCGTGGTGGCAGGTTCACGACCGTCCCCCGCCTGGTCGGGCTGACTGGGGCGGGTGTGTGGGTGGTGGCGTGGCGGCGGGCTTCGACGGCGACGACGTCGGGGCTGATCGCACCAACGGACAGGGCGCTAGTGATGCCGGCGATCACCGCCTCGGCGGGGAGGGATCGGTGGAGCAGGAGCACGTCGATCAACTCCTGGGTGCCCGCGACGTCGCCGCTGGTCTTGCGGGCGGTGGCCCAGAACGCGTCGTGCGCGGCGGTGAACGCCCCCGCGGCTCTGGCTTGAGCGAGGGCGGTGGAGCCGGGGAACGCACCGGGCTTGTGCCGCAGGACCTCGAGGTAGTGGTCCAGCTCGACCCGGGTCACGCCACGGGTGCCGAGGCGTGGGTGGGTCGCGACGACGCTGCGGCCCTCGAACACGACCACGCACGAGGCCCGCAACGACACACGGACACGTTGCCCGATCAGGTGCGCCGGAACGGAGTACTTGACCATGCGGACAGTGATCAGGGCGGAGCGGTCGACCCGGGGATGGAGGATCAAGCCGGGGTCGAAGTCATCGGCCGGCAACGGAGCCAGGTGGGGCAGTTCGGCGCGGTAGTCCTGCCCGATCGTGTTCGCATGGCCGGCGATCCGGCGGGTGTTGTCGTCGACTTCCCAGACACGGATCTGGTCGTTGAGTTCGTCCAGGCTGGCGACCTCGGGCATCGGGGTGAGGTGGTTGCGGCGGAACCAGCCGACCTCGCCCTCGACACCGCCCTTCTCATGGGCGCCGTCGATGCCGGGCTGGCAGTAGAACGCGTCGAAACCGTAGTGGGAACGAAACAGCACCCAGCGTTCGTTCTCCTCGCGGAGCCGGTCACCGCCATGGATTACCTGCACGACCGCGGACGTGAGGTTGTCGTAGCGGATGTGGCGGGTCGGGATGCCGCCCAGGGCGTGGAAGGCCTCGATGTGGCCCTCGAGGAAGGCCTCCTGCCCACCGGTCGGGTAGACGCGGTGGATCGCCTTGCCCGAGTGCGACAGACGGTAGACGAACATGTGGCACTTGGTCTTGACGCCGTCCAGGATCACATACACCTCACCGAAGTCGACCTCCGCCTCCGCGCCGGGGGCGTGGTCCTGCGGCACCATCGCCTCCACCCGCCGCCCGGCCTCCAGATCGATCTGCGCGCGCCGGACCCGCACGTAGTCCCGCACCGTGGAATAGGACAGGTCCGTGGCGCCGTGCTCGTCGCGTAGCCGGGCCAGGATCCTGGTCGCAGTGTGACGCTGCTTGCGCGGCGCGGTCAGGTCATAGCGCAGCATTTCGTCGATCGCCGCCTTGTACGGGTCCAGGCGCGGTGCCGTGCGGACCGGGGTCTTGCGGGGTGGTGGTTCGGCCGAGGCGAGTGCCTGGCGGACGGTGCGGCGGTGCACCCCGTGCTTGCGCGCGAGCTCGCGGATGGACAGACCATCGACTCGCGCGTCGTGGCGGATGTCGGCAAACAGCTGCACTCGTGACCCCATCTCGGCTCCCTTGCCCTCGCGACTGGTTCCCAGTGATGGGGACCAGCGTGAAGGGGTGGGGCCAGTTCAGACCGTCAACACCCCGGCAAGTCGCACGCGGGGCCAGATCAGGCCGTCACAACGGGGCCAAACTAAGCTGTCACAACCAACCGAGAGTCCTTTCTCGGCGAGAACGATCCCGCCATCGACCGCGATGCCGCCGAGGTGACCTCTCTGATGGGGCGCGCCCAGGCCGCCGATCGTGAAGCCGAGACTCTGAGCGCACACGCCGATGACGGCTATGCAGCGGCCGACAACGTGTCCCGCAGCGGTCAGGTCGCCGCGGGTACGACTGGCACAGGCGCGGCCACTGCGGCGACGTTGGCCGCCAAGGACCATCCGACCAACCCTCGCCGGGCCGCGGTCACCGCGGCCAAGCAGGCGCCGAAGGCCAAGCCTCCCGCCGGGCGCGGTGCCGATCGCGAACGCGGACATTCCGGCCGTTGACACCCACGAATCCGTAGATTGATACATGCGGTGGTTCCTTGGACGGTCAGCCACCCGAGCAATCTCATAGAAGGTAGGACAACATGACAGACATAGCAGCAGACGTCGTGGCCGAGCTGGAAGCCGAGGACGCGAAGGAAGCCGCCGAGCTAGCGGAGCGCCAACGTCGTCGGCGCGAGGCGCTGGTGCCAGCGATGGCTCTCTCGCGCGAGATCCTCGCCGCCCGCGAGGAGTTCCTATCCGCGGATAGGGAGCGGGTCGACCAGTTGACAGCATTGGTCAAGGCCGCACGTAAGAGCGGAGCGCCCAAGGCGCGACTCGACGAACTCATGGTGGAACCATTGGCCGGCCGTAAGCGCGCCCCGCGCAGAACCAAGCGCACCGAGCCCAAACTCGAGAGTGGCGCGCAGTCTGCGGCACCACCGGTCGGCGAGACGCCATCTCGCCCGGTAGCGGTGTAACTGCCGGCCTTATCACCCGAACACGACCCTGTGATCGCCACGTGATCACAGGGTCGTGTTCGTATGTTGCGGTCGTCTCTATCGCTCGAACCCTCGACGTCCCTCGTTCGACCGTGGTGTCGGACGAGGCCGCTCGATCGGCGGGCCTGCCGACACCTGCCGCCGAGCGGCCGGCCTCGTCC
The DNA here is from genome assembly GCF_029632925.1 of Gordonia sihwensis. Classification (NCBI taxonomy): domain Bacteria; kingdom Bacillati; phylum Actinomycetota; class Actinomycetes; order Mycobacteriales; family Gordoniaceae; genus Gordonia; species Gordonia sihwensis. The sequence continues at coordinate 52,366 of NZ_CP121249.1, read as the reverse complement.
GGTTCGCCGCCGGGGACGGCGCGCGGTCAGCGAACCGGCGATCGACGGCCGCACTGGCTGCACGGATCCGCCGCGCTTGCCGCAGATGTCCTTGCGCTGCCATCGCTTCTGCGATCGCGCGACTGGCGGCGATCATCTGCCGAGTCACGGCCATCCATAGCAATGTGGTGTCGTCTCCGTTGCTCGCACCGGCGATCATCGTCGCCGCGACACGAGCGACAGCACTACGCGTTTGCGCGCGGCTTCCGGCCGCTCCGGTGCTGCGACGTTCGCTGGCGGCGCCGGAGAGTGCATCGGCCAACCGGTTCAGATCACGCGCGTCCGCACCGCCCATGTGGCGGGCCGCCGCACCGACCGCGGCGGCAGTGTCACCGGCGGCAGTGTGCCACGACTTCGACGTCCTATCTGAGACCGAGTTAACGCGTCTCTCCCAACGGTTGGCCGCCTCGGCCGCGGCCGCCGCGCGAGGACCGGCCGGCCGCGAGTCGGCGGCGTGTACGGGCGTCACGTCCGCGCGACGCCACGCCGCCGCGGCCAGCTTCTGATGGTCGGTGCCGCCGGGCCACCTCTGCCGAAGCGACGAGAGCTTCAGTTCGTCAGCGAGGTATCCGGCCGACCTCCATGCCGGCTTACCGTCGCTGTCTGCGGCCAGACTGGGCCGGAGCGCGACACTGTAGCCGGTGACTTCGGTGGTGGAGCCGCGGGCGAACCGTGGACGAATCAACACGTCGCGGTGAGCACGGACCGCGCGCACATAATCGGCCTCGGTCGCCGACGACTGAGCCAGCGGTCGGAGGATCGAGCGCAGCCTGTCATCGACAGCCGCGAGCTGAGCGATGACAGGCTGCTCACCGCGCGGCGGTGGGGGAGGAGACGGTGCAGCATTGCGTGACGCATGTTCCCACGCCGACCTGGCATCAGCGCGTGCGTTCTTGTCGTCGATCCATCGTTCACGAAGTCGTGGCAATGACAGATCTTCACCGAGCTTCTTGCCGCCGTGCATGATCGGCTTTCCGTGCCGGTTGGCGTACTCACTCGCCGGCAGGCCGACGCTGAATCCGGTGACGGCCTTCGGGTCGGTCTCGTGACGGCGACATTCTGTCGATCACGGTCGATGATCCCGAGATCGGCGACATCGCCGCGAACAGAGCGCTCGTGCCAGCCGCCTTCCGGATTCGAGCAGGGAACTGGACAAATGATGCAGCGACGATCGACATCGCATACGGGCCTCACGAGCAGGTCAACCCCGACGACGAGAGCGACGTGCAGTCGGTCTATTACTGGCAGTCCCTCTCCACGGTGTGGGTCGACGGTGAGTGGCACCTGAAATACAAACCGTCTCTTCTCACCCGTGACGAGAAGGAGGGCTCGATGGGTTCCCTCGACGGAGGGGAGTGGGCCACATGGGTGCGCTGACGCGGTCACGCCGCCGCACCGTGGTGACGGTGGTGCTGGCGCTCATCGCTGCGGTGTTCCTGACAACCGCTGGCCCCGCAGTCTCGTCAGAGGCGCTGGGCATGGACGCGGTCAGCGCCCAGGCGCGCGCAGATGACGAGACCCCCTCCCGGGCAGACCTCCAGAACCAGATCGAAGACCTCAAGGCCCAGATCGCGACGGAGAAGGATGAGGAGAAGAAGAAGGAGCTGACCGCTCAACTAGCAGTGCTGATGACTAAGTACACAGCTGGTGCTGTTAGCGCCACTGATGACAGCTGCGGAGCGATCAACTTCATCTGCAAGGCCAAGAAAGCCACCAAGGACGCCGCCAAGGGAGCGTTCAAAGGTGCGGCCGAGTCGATGTGGCAGGGCTTCGGCCGGATGCTGCAAATGTCGATGACCTGGTTCATCAAGATCCCCACCCCGAAGTATCAGGACTACTCGATAGTCCAGAAGATCCAATCCGCAACCATCGGACTGCAGTTCTTCGGTCTGGTGTTGTCGCTGGTCGTGATCGGGTTCCGGCTGGTTCTCGCCAGACGACAGGCCGCGGTCACCGAGGCCGAAGAATCCGTGAAGTCGATGGCCAAGGCGGTATTCGGCGCGTGGACATTCGGTGCAGTGCTGCTTTCACTCACGGTAGCGAGCGACGAGCTGTCTAAGTGGATGCTGAACCAGGCCACGAACGGTCAGAACGCCGGGTCGATGGTGACGAACCTGATGAAAACCTCGTTGGTAACGATGCAGTCAGCAGGGTTGGTCTTCGTTCTGGCCGTGATCGGGATCCTCGGTGCTCTGCTGCAGGGCATACTCCTGGTGGCTCGGCAGGCGATGCTCGCCGTTGTCGTGTCGCTGGTGCCGGTAATCGGCGCGTTCGGCGGGACGAACACCGGCAAACAGGCGTTCTCGAAAGTCATGATGTGGACCGTCGCGCTCCTTCTGTGGAAGCCCGTCGCGGCGGCGGTGTACTGGGTCGCCTTCTGGATGGCCGGCAGCGATTCGAAAGACTCTCAGCAGATCATCATGGGGATGATTTTGCTGTCGCTGTCCGCAGCAGTCCTCCCGATCCTGATGAAGCTCGTCTCCGGCGGAGCCGCGATGTCTGGGGGCTCAGGCGCGGCCGCCGTCGGGGCTTTGATGGGTGCGGCGGTCGCGGGCAGCACGATGCTCGCCAGTGGTGGCTCGTCAGCCGGCGCGGCTGCGGGAGGAGGTGCCACCTCGACCGCATCGATCGCCGGCGCCGGCGGAGGCGGCGGCCCGTCGGGCGGAGGGGGACTCTCTGGCGGGACCGGGATGGGTCCGTCGGGCGGTGGTGGTCCCTCCGGCGACAGCGGGGGAGGAGGAAGAGGCTCCCAGCCGGGCGGCGGGACCGGCGGCGGATCAGCTCTCGTGCCTCCGGCGCCAGACAGCAGCAGCAGCGGCGGCGACGGCTCAGGTCTCAGTGGTGGCACCGGCAAACAGCTCGCGATGGCCGGCAGTGCACTCGCGCTGGCTTCCGAATCCTTCTTCGAATCCGAACCTGGCCAGGACGCAGGAATGGGAGACAACCTCCGATGACCTCTACCAACCAAGTGATTCTCTACGGCCGATGGGAACAACCACGCACGAGCGGTCTGTTCGGCCGGACCTGGGGCGAAACGATATTCGCCGGCGCGTGGATCGTCGTGACAGTGCTGTTCTACATGTTCACGCACTCGCTGATTCTCATCCTCATCTTCTTCCTCATTGGCACGGCCGTGTTTGTGCCGCTGGCGTACCGGCGGCACGGACGGTCGGGATTGGAACTGATTGCCATGCGACTTCAATTCTGGAAAGGCGCTCGCCGCGGCGAGAACGTGTACCGAGGCGGCGTATTCGGCGTAGTCCCTGGATCTGCGCGCATGCCCGGGATACAGGGCGATACCCGGCTGTACGAATACGAACTCGGTCGCGGGGGCCGATTCGGGCTGATTCACTCGCGAGCGAAGAACCACTTCACCGTGGTGCTCTCCGGTCAGCCGCAGGGCCAAGAACGCGTGGAACAGCATCAGATCAACGACTGGGTCCGCGGCTGGGACCGGTTTCTGTCGCATCTGGGCACCATCAAGGGAATGGCCGGAGCGGCAGTGATTGTCGAGACCGTCCCTGACAACGGGCACCGTGTCGACGCCGAGGTACGGCGCCTTGTCGACCGCGACGCGCCGGCGTTCGCACAGCGCGTGATGGTCGAAACCGTGACGCACCGGGCCTCAGCGAAGGTCCGCAACGAGGTCCGCATTCAGCTGACGTTCACGCAGCAACGAACTGCGGACTCGGCCGAGGTCGCCGACCAGGGAGCGGCCATCGGCCGACTCCTGTCGACAATCATCAATCAGGCCGTGGCCGCCGGGCTCTCGGCACGACCGCTGACCGCTGGAGACCTGAGCATGGTCGCCGCTCGCGCCTACCGGCCGGAGCTCGCGGCGGAGTTGGAAACGATGGCCGGTTCGGGCTCCCTCGACCAGTTGCAGTGGGACCAGATCGGACCGGCCGGCTGCAAGGCTGAGTGGGGCCGGTTCGTGCACAACGGATTTCAGTCGGTGACGTGGGAGATGGAAGCCGCGCCGGCAGGCACTGTCGCACATGACACGCTGCTCCCACTGCTGGCGCCCCGAGCCGACCTCGGGCGCAAGAGGGTGGCGATCATCTACCGCATCCACGGTGTTGCCGATGCGGTGAAGATGGTCGACGACGACTTCAAGAACGCGCTGGCCGCCGAACAGTCGAAGAAGGGCGTCGGGTCGGCAGCGGCGTCCCTGCGAGTGGACAACACGATGGCCGCTCGGCAGGAACAGGCGCGCGGTGCTGGCGTGACCCGCTTCGGTGTTCTGATCACGCTCACCGCCGAGGCGTCAGCGGAGATGCCGACATTGGCTGCGGAACTGGAAGGCCTGGCATCGGCGTCCCGACTCACTGTGCAGCGCTGCTGGGGCGGACAGGACGCGACCTTCGCCGGGGCGCTCGGACTCGGGGTTCTGTTGCCGGAGTACGCCAGCGTGAACAGGCGGGTGACGGCATGACGATGACAATTCCGCGGCACGCGGCACCTCAGAGTGACACACCCACACAGGTCGAGATCGCCGAGACCGACGTTCCCGCAACAGTCAGGGTCGCGGGCGTGCGACTGCGCACAGCGCGCGCCTACGAGCAGCTGCGCGCCGAGGCAGCTGCCACGGGGTGGCGAGGCCGGCTGGCACGCCGCCGCCTGGCTACCGAGGAACGATGCCGCAAACGCGCGATCAGCAGGATCTGCGAGATGGGCGGCTGGGACATCGACGCCGGGGAGCCCGGACCGCGCGGAAGCTCCGGGCCGGGCGGTGGTCGCACGAACGTCGTCCCTCGACTTCCTGAGTGGCGCGCCACGACCAGCCAGGTCGCCGGAGGATTCTGGCCGTTCTCGGTCGGGGCGACGAGCCCGATGCTCGGCACACCTTTGGGCAGTCACCTGTATACAGGGCAGGACTTCGGCTGTGACCCGCTGACGTGGTTCCTCTCTGGTCTGATCACTGCCCCGATCGCGTTCGTGCTCGCGTTGAACGGTTTCGGTAAGTCGTCTCTGGTTCGCCGCATGGCACTGGGAAACATCGCCCAAGGCCACACCTCACTATTCCTCGGTGACGTGAAGCCTGACTTCGCAGAGCTGACCAAGATGGTTGACGGTCAGATCATCACTGGCGGATACGGCGACCAGACGATCAACCCGCTCGATGTTGGCGCTCTCGGCACCGTGCTCGCAGAAATCAGGGATTCGACGCCGTGGTCGCCGCAGTCCATCGCCGACATGACCCGCCGGGTTGAGGAAGATCTGCGCTCACGACAAGTCTCCACTGTGGCGGGCCTGGTTGAGATTAACCGAGGCACTGCGATCCGAGACTTCGAGGAAACACTGCTCGGGTCTGCGCTGGAACAGCTCTACCGCCCCATTCACGACGGCGGTCAGGGATTCACCGGCCAGCGGCCGCCGATCCTGGAGGACTTGTACCGGTTGATCCGTGACGGTAACGCCGAACTCTGGGAGGACACCGCTGCCCGCACAGCCGAGGAATACCGAGCTTCGGCGGCAGAGCTGTGCCGATCGCTGCGAGCCCTGACCTCGGGCCGTCTGGGCAAGGTGCTCAACGGCCACACCACGACACCAATCGACCCATCGTCGCCGGCCGTGTGTATCGACGTCTCGCGCGTGCCGAAGGGCGACCGCAAGCTCAAAGCGGCACTGCTGCTGGTCTGCTGGGCAGACGGATTCGGTGCGGTCGAAGCCGCGCACGTACGAGCAGACGCGGGGCGGGGTCCGCGGCGTACCTTTCAGGTGATCATCGACGAGCTATGGCAGGTGATCGGCTCGGGCGCAGGCATCGTCGATCGAGTCGACGCGCTGGTCCGGTTGAACCGTTCCGATGCGGTATCGCTGATCATGGTCACGCACTCGGTCAATGACCTGTCTGCCTTCGAATCTCAGGCCGATGCCGCGAAGGCCATCGGGTTCTTGGAGAAGGCACAGATCAAGTTCATCGGGCCGGTCGGCCCGGAGGAGATCGAACGACTCTCGCAGGTGACCGCGTTCAACGCACAGGAGCGTGCGCTGATCACCTCGGCGGCATCGACGCCGCCTCCATCCGAGGATGCGCTGGCTGAGATGAGGCGACAGCTCACTGCCGCGAGCAAGTCCGGGTCGACCTCTGTGGAACGTCCGAGACCGCACGGCCAGGGCGTATTCGTCGCCAAACTCGGCACCGACGATCGCGCAGGAATCCCGTTCCGCATGATCTTCACCCCTGCCGAAGCCGAGGGCGGTGTCCACAACACGAACGCCCGCTTCGACGGCGTGCTGAAGAAGGCGTCATGACATCGATGAACAGGCGAGACTACGGCTGGATCACCGACGACATTCGCGACACAGCGGTGCAGGCCGTGCTGACGGCAATCGAGCGGGGACTGTCGCTGACCGCTGCGTGCACAAAGGTCGCGATGAGCTTGGAAGTCCACACGAACACGGTGAAGAACTGGGCGCGGGCGTCCGGGAAGCTCGACGAACTCCGCACGAGCGCGGACAGTGAGGTTGTCGCGAAGCTCTACGCCGACATCGAAGCGATGAAGACCGCCAACAGTGGTCTACTCGCCGCGCTGAAAGAGCAGCAGAGGCGATCATGACCGACGCTGCGAAGTCCTTGTCCCTATTTCTGGTCGCCGCCGTGGCGATCCCGCTCCTTGCACTGATCGCCTTCGTCGGCAGCGATGACACGGATGACTGTGCGCCGGCGGACTCGTCGTCGAGCAGCAGCTCGTCACTGTCGCCCGGGCAGAAGGTGATCCCGATGAAGAAGGGAACCTTTCAGTACACCAGCGGGTTCGGACCTCGCGACGGCGTGATGCACCAGGGTCTGGACATGGGCTCGCAGGCCGGCACTCCCATGTATGCCGCCTACGACGGCGTCGTGGACAAGGCGGGAGAGGCGACCGGCTTCGGCCAGTGGATAGTGCTGCGCCACAACATCGGCGGCAAGCGTGTCGACACCGTCTATGGCCACATGTTTCCGCAGGACCTCATGGTCAAGCCGGGGCAGAAGGTGACCGCCGGCCAGCAGATCGCCAAGGTCGGATACAACGGCGAGGTCTCACCCCCGGGACCCGGCGGTGCACATCTGCACTTCGAGGTGTGGGAAGGAGGCTGGGGACAGAAGGCCATCGACCCGAAACCCTGGCTGGCTGACGCTGTCGAGCCAGGCCAGGCCCGGCCTTCCGCGCCCAATGCACCGCCGGCGGGGCAGGACTCACAAATCGTCTCGGCCGAGGACTGGAACAAGGTCGCCCAACACGAGTCGGGCGGGAACTGGGCGATCAACACCGGCAACGGCTACTACGGCGGGCTGCAGTTCTCAGCGTCGACGTGGAAGGCGTTCGGCGGAGACAAGTTCGCACCGACTGCAGACAAAGCGACCCCACAGGAACAGATGGAGGTCGCGAACAGCACGCTGAGTGGTCAGGGTTGGGATGCCTGGCCGGTGACCTCGCATCAGGCCGGTGTCCGCGACAAGAAGCCTGCGCCGCCGGGAACCTTCGCTGGCGCAACTGGATCCCCGCCCAAGCCAACGTCCCCGGCGCCGGCTGCGCCGGGAGGTCCATCGGACGTGCAGACGCTCTCGGGAGTGACCGATAACGAGGGCGAACTGGACGTGTCCAAGCCGATGGCCGCCCGATTCGGGTCCGAGGCCCACTGGCAGACCAACACCGTCCGCCTGGCGCGGGCGGTGGCCAAGCGATTCCCTGAGCTGCAGACGATCGGCGGCTGGCGGGCCGATGGTGGTGGATTCTCCGACCACCCTGACGGACGCGCCGCCGACATCATGATCCCGAACTCTGGCCGCGATCAGAAGGGCGTTGAGCTCGGCAATCGCATCCAGAAGTACGTGATGGACAACAAGGCCGTCTTCCACGTCGACTACACGATTTGGCGGCAGTATTACCAGCCCGCGCAGGGGCCCGGGAACGTCATGGAGGACCGCGGCGACTGGACCCAGAATCACTTCGACCACGTGCACGTAACTCTGCTGCCGTCGCCGCTCTACAACGGCGAGGACCTGGGAACGATCAAAGACAGGGGTGCCGGCGGTGCTGGGTCGGACAGCGAGGAATGTCCGTCCGATGTGAGTGGCAACGGACGAATGGTGAATGTCAAGGCCGGCTCAGTGCCCGCGGATTGGGCGCGCTGGTACAACAAGGCTGGCCGGATCTGCCCGCAGATCAGCGCCTCCCTCCTGGCCAGTCAGGGTCACCAGGAGACCGGCGGGTTCCAGCAGCATGTGCAGAGCCCCGATCAGGCTCAGGGGCCTGGACAGTTCATCCCTGACACCTGGGCGACTTACGGCAAGGACTACGACGGCGACGGTCGGGTCGATGTCTACAGCCTGGGCGACGCGATCATGGCCCAGGGCCATTACATGTGCGACCTGGCAAAGGACATCGACGGATGGATCGCGGGCGGGCAGGTTGACCCCAAATCGGGTCCGAACCACGACGTTCGCGACCTGTACCTCGGTGCCTACAACGCTGGCCCCGGCGCGGTGCAGGAGAGCCACGGATTCCCGTCGTTGTATCCGCGCCACTTCAGCGAGACCCGGCCATACGCCGAAATCATCATCCGCAACGAGCCGAAATACCGGGGCGTCGAGGACGCTGCGGTCGTCTAGTCAAAGGAGAATCCGTGAAGAAGACAACGACCGCGGTGGTGCTCGCGGGAACGCTGCTCGCAGTGACTGCATGCTCAGCGCCGGCGACGGAATCGGCAGCAGCGCGGTGTCCCGCGGCCGAGCAGCTCGCGGCGGCGCTTCACACGCGGTTCTCGGTGACAACCGCGGTCACCGACGGAGCCGAAGGTGGAGTAGAGCAGGGACGCTCGGTCGCTGCGCTGGTGCCTGCTGACGGCGCGACACCGGGCGGGGTAGGCGACCAGATCGCCCGTCGGGGGCGCGCCGACGATCGCAGCGAGTATGTCATGTGGAATCGCACGTACTGGCCGGCGGGCAGCAAGCGCGGCACGACGATCGAGGACCGAGGTAACGCCACTCTCAACGCGGTCGACCACGTGCGAATCGTGATCGACCGCACCAAGTGCATGGAGACACGATGACCAGGCGCGAGAAGGTGTTGGGCGGCGTGATGATCGTGGGCGTTCTCCTGGTCTGGGGTGCGATGGCGTTCTACTCGGTGTCTCTGCTTCTGTCGGTTCTCGGTGTCTCGGGCGGCCTGGTCATCGGGATCTCTGTCGCGACCACGCTCGCCTTCGAGGTGCTGGCGATTGCGGTCATGCGGGCCGTCGCGGCAGCTGGCTGGGGAGGACGGGACCGATGACGGCCACAGCGAGGCGGGCCTCGGCACTGCTCCTGGCCGTGATGCTGGCCATCGTGGTGGCGGCATGCGGCGGCGGGGACGACGCCGTTGACGGACCGGGGGATGCGGGCCATCAGCATCCGGACGGGCAAGGCCCCGTCGCGGGTGCCCCTCCGGACGATTCAGTACAGGAGGCATTGTCGAGGATCTACAGCTGGGAGCCGGCGAGACAGGCCGATTCCGGCGTCGCGATGAGAACTGCGCTGCCGTGGCTCAGCGGCGAAATGGCTCAGGCCGCTACTCGCAGTAGTACCGGGACCGACCAGATGCGGCCGATGCGTCAGTGGGCACAGTGGCGAGCGGAAAAAGCGATCGTGACCGCCACGGTGAAGGTTGTCCCGGCAGTGGACGAGCCGGGGAGCCGAACGACGAAGCGTCAGGCGGCTGTTCTGCAACAGATCCAGCGCGCAGACGGATCCGTCGACTCGTACTCGCTGATGACCTACGACGTCGATCTCGCTCTCGATGAGGACAACTGCTGGCGAGTCTGGCGAATCCAGATCGTCGACTCCCAACCACTGACAGATGGGGTGTTCCAGTGACTGACTACGACACTCGCGGCTTCAGCGCGGCCGGCTACGACCGAAACGGCTACGACCCATACGGCTACGACGCCTCGGGTTTCGATGCGCGGGGCTACGACCGAAACGGCTACGACGCTGCCGGGTACGACCGGCACGGCTTGGATTCCGCCGGGTATGACCGGAACGGCTACGACGCGAACGGCTATGACCGCCGCGGCTTCGATGCTGCCGGGTGGGACCGTAACGGCTACGACGTGGACGGGTTCGACCGGCACGGCATCGACCGCAGCGGCCGCAATCTGTACGGCGTTGAGGTCCCGTTCATGGACGACAACGCCGAACCGGCCAGGGTGCCGGGGCCAGCAAGGATCAGCACCGATGGTGGCGGTGAGTCGGAGGTGCAGGTGAGTCGGATGATCTTCGGCGGCGTGGCGACTGTGATCGTCGGAGCGCTGACTGCAGCGGTCGTTTGCTGGCTGCTGATGGCGCTGCGCACGAACCTGCCCGCAGAAACCTGGGCACGGGCAGGGGCACCGCGCATTCCCGACCCTGCAACGGCGGCGGTTCTCGCCGGTGCGGCGGCCGCGGCCGCCGCCGCATGCGCGCTGGCGCTGAGCGTTTTCGTTGCCGACGGACTGCGGTTCTTCCGTCTTACGGCGCTTCTGCTGACGGCGGTGTGGGTCGTGGCTGTCGCCTCCGAACACTCGTGGTCGACGTGGCTCGTGAGCGCGTTGACCATTGGAGCACCGGGCCTGGCGATCATCAGTCTCGCGCCGTCGGTACGTCCCACCCTCCGGCCCTGAGAACTCGCTTCACCTCACCAAACCCTCGATGGAAGGAACAATCATGACAAGCACGACAGCGCAGGACTGGGATACCGCGGCAGCCGTGGTACGTGACCATGCAGACGCCCTCGCCTCGATGGGCAGCCACTCCGAGCTGTACAGCTTCGCCAAGGAGAAGAACCTGGCGACCAAGCTCCTGTTTCCGAAGTTCAAGACCGAACTCCGCAAGCAGCTGCGCATCGATTACGACCAGATCAGGAAGGACACCCTCGCAGCCCGGTTGGTCGAACTGGAAGCTGCCGGCGAGACGGCTCCGACGATCACCCTCTTCTGCGCCGGTGACGTCGAGGTCGATTCGTACGCGGTGTGCCGGGCAGAGGAAGAAGACCCCTGGTACGGAACCTTCCACGAGAACGATCAGGTCGCAGATCAGGATCATGCAGACGAGTCCGCTGCGAGGAAGGCCGTGTATCTGGCGGGCAAAGCCCGTGAGTTCGCCGGACTCGACATCGTGCATCTGCGGTTGTCGGTCACCAACCATGTCGTGACACGCACCGCGCTGATGCGAGACATGCTCAAACACAAGGTGTGGGTGACTGTCGATATCGTCGACGACCCGAACGGCAATCCGGCTTTGGAACTGTGCCGCGCTCCCGGTTTCCGGGGCTGGCGAGAAGTCTCGCTGGGCGACCTGATCGAGGACAGCGACGGTGCGGCGCAGTAGTTGTCCGGACTCCGTAACGATGGGGGAATGCAATGCCCGTAGCTAATCCTGGACAGACGAAGAATCCGTCGCGGAACAGTGAGACCGTGCTCATGCTCGTTGGGCTTGGCGTGATCGTCGCGGCGGCGTTGATCGTCTGGGGCTCGTTGACGCTCGCCGGCGGTCAGCAGATCCCCGGCAACCCGTTCGCCGCGGTGATCATGGTAGCGAGCGGCAAACTCGCGTGGCCGACGGCCGCGACGGTGTGGGCCGTGGTGATCGTGGCCGTCATCGGGGCGGTGGTAGGGACCGGTCTGTACGTATGGAGCGGCCGTAAGCCACACCGGACTCGCGTGGACTCGGCGCAGCAGCACCTCGGTTCAGGCAAGGAGATCGCGTCCATCCGCGAGCGGGCTGTAGCGGAGAAGGCGCGGAGTCTCGGTATCGATTCGTCAGTTGCACCTGCACCGTTCACCACCGTCGAAGGTGTTCCGATCGGCAAGGAACTGGTTGGCAAGGGACGACTGCTGGGGTCGTGGGAGGACATGCACCTCGACATCTGGGGGCCCCGTCAAGGCAAATCGACCTCGCGGATCATTCCAGCGATCTGTGAGGCGCCCGGAGCTGTGCTGACCACCGAAAACAAGCGGGGCAATCTCGACCACACTCGGCTTGTCCGCGAGTTCCGCGACGAGGACGGCAACCCAACCCGGCAGGTGTGGGTCTTCGACCCGCAGCAGGTCGCCAATGAGCCAGCGTGGTGGTGGTGGAACCCGTTGTCCTACGTTGAGGACGAAACGCAGGCCGAGGAGTTGGCCCAGCTGTTCTCAGTCGGTGACGACGGGCTAGAAGCCAAAAAGGATCCCTACTTCGACCCCGAGGGAGAAGATCTGCTGGCTAATCTGATCCTCGCTTCGGCGTTGGCCGGCGAGCCGATCACCACGGTCTACGAACGCCTCGTCGACGAGAATTCCTGCCATCATGCTGTCGAAATTCTCCGTGAGCACGGCTACCCGATGATCGCGCGTGCGCTCAACGCCCGTTTGGGCCTGCCGGAGAAACAGAAGGCCGGCATTTTCGGAACCAGCGTGAAGATGGCCAAGTGCCTGCGCAACCGGTCCGTGCAGGAATGGATCACTCGAGGTGACACTGAGCGCCCGCACCTGGACCTGGAAGCGTACATCCGCAACGGCGAGACACTGTACTGCCTGTCGAAGGAAGGCGTCGGGTCGACGGGGCCGCTGGTCGCGGCGTTGACTGTGGCGGCCACCCGCACGGCCGAAAAGATCGCGACCGCATCGCCGGGTGGGCGGCTTCCGGTCCCGATGCTGTGCCCGCTCGATGAAGCCGCCAACGTCGTGCGGTGGCCGGATCTGCCCAAGCTCTACAGTCACTTCGGTTCCCGCGGAATCATCATCATGACGATCCTGCAGTCCTGGTCGCAGGGCGTCGGAGTGTTCGGCGAACGCAACATGAAGCTGCTCGAATCCTCATCGAACGTGTACGTCTACGGCGGCAACGTGCGCGAGAAGGAATACCTGGCCAGCCTCTCCGAACTGTGCGGCGATTTCACACGCGTGCGATTGAGCGTGTCTGATGCTCGCACTGGGAAGTCATCGTCGCGAAGCACCGACGAGAAGAAGATCTTCACCGTTGCTGATCTACAGGCATGGCCGCGCGGCCGCGCGCTCGTTCTGTCTGCCGGTAACCGTCCCACGGTCGCTGAGACTGTGCCGTGGATGGCCAAGCCATACGCCGACCTGATTCGGCAATCGCTCAACGAATACGCCCCGAAGGGACAGTGAAATGGACGACGACCTAGCGAAGAAGGCGCGGAGTCTCGGTATCGATTCGTCAGTTGCACCTGCACCGTTAACCACCGTCGAAGGTGTTCCGATCGGCAAGGAACTGGTTGGCAAGGGACGACTGCTGGGGTCGTGGGAGGACATGCACCTCGACATCTGGGGGCCCCGTCAAGGCAAATCGACCTCGCGGATCATTCGGCAATCGCTCAACGAATACGCCCCGAAGGGACAGTGAGATGGACGACGACCTGTTTGGCGATGAAGAACTCGAGGACGACGAGCCGAGCGGCGCAGCTGCCGCCGAAGCTGAGCCGGAGCCCGAATTTTCTTCGGTCTATGAGTTCGTGGAAGACCACCTGTCGCTGTTGTACGCCCGCAAATGGGAGTTCGCCGGCAAGAGTCGCCTGTGGTGTCGGAGGTGGTTCGAACACGCCGAAGCAGTGTCACGACTCGAAGCAGTGTGGCGGGCCTATGAATCGCTGCGCCTTGATCCGACCCTCGGGATGAGCGTGTGGTGGCGCGACCATCTCGATCCCCACATGAACGCGTTGACGAATCCGGAAGGTCCGTTCGAGGGATGCAGTCCCGACGCTCACAACCCCCGGACGGCAGCTATGCCCTGTGACCGTATGGACGACGACTTCGTCCGAGCCGTGATGGGCGTCGACGGAGCGTAAGCGACCGGCTAGACCCACTAGAGAAGGAGCATGCAGTGCAAGACCACGACGAACTCGAGCAGGTTCTGGAGCGGACCGCAGCTAAGTTACTCGGCCACGGTGCCTCACTGATCGAAGCCCTTATGCGGCGCCTGCGCCAAAGCGCCGAAGAGCAGATGCGGCAAGAGGCAGCGCAGGACGATCCAGCACTGTCCAGCGTCGCTCGGCACACTGAGCCGGAGCTTGGTTCGGCACCCAGCCCGATCGGTGGCCTCAGTGATTCCGAACTCGACGCACAGGTGAAGGCCCGATACGGGCTGGATGTTTCGAGAATTGGCGACCGCGAACATGATCGGCAGTGGGCTGATCGGGCGGCACCGGCCGATGTGCTCGATCTGCTGCGTGCGGCAGACCGCGACGGCGACGGTTCGGCGACTGCCGCCCGGCTGCGCGACAACCTGATGGAACGCATTCGCGAGTACGGGATCGACGCAGACGCGCTGCTGTCCGAGTCGCCCGAGGCCGCAGGTGAAGCTTTGCGCGAGAACCGAGTGACTATGTCAACTCCATCCGGCCCCGGGATGACGGCCCGACTTGGCTCCAGCCAGGGCGAGATCAGCAGCAGCACAGGGCGTTCGCAGATGCCCTCTGCGAGGCTGGTGCCCATGAGTGCTGAACCTTCTCTTGTGCCCGAGCTAGCCGTGATCGACTGCAGTGTGTCTGTGCGGTTCTGGCGTGACCTGCTGGGATTCGAGGTGCTCTACGACAGGCCCGAGGAGGGCTTCGCCTACCTCGCCCTAGACGGTATGGAGTGACCACTCAGCCACCCTGAGCGGTCACTCCATACCGTCTAGTCGGCCCCGAACCCCACCAGATGACCGGCAAGCTCCTCGCCTGGGGCGCCGTCCACGCGGCGACCACCCCGCTCCCAGCCGGCGTGCACGCGCCCGTCGCGGTGATCGGCCTGGAGACACTCATGACCGGTCAATCGCACGTATCGGACGTGCGCGTGCGGACCCTACGACAGCGAGGTCGCATGGGTTGCGCGCTCCTCGATAATGAGTACGCTCATTCTTGTGGACGAAAGGGCGATCTCATGACGGCGCCGCAGGTGCTGGGCCGTCGCGAAGGGAACATGCAGCTCAAGCACGAGCGCATCTTCGCCGCCGCGGCTGAGCTGTTCGCCGAGCGCGGCTTCGCGGCCGCGACGACGCAGGAAGTGGCCGACCGCGCCGGAGTTGCAGCGGGCACCGTGTTTCGATACGCGGCGTCCAAGAGCGAACTGCTTCTCATGATCTATAACCGCATGTTCCGTGAGGCCATCGCTGAAGGCGTCGGCTCCGCGGCGAGACCGATGGACGCCGTGGACGCGGTCCAATCGATTGTCATGGCGGTTTTCGACGCGTCGATGGCGTCGCCGGAGAACAGTGCTGCGTATCAGCGAGAGCTGCTCTTCGGCCCCGCATCCGAGCGATACCGTGCCGAGGGACTCGCGATCGTCGCCGAAATGGAGGACACGATCGCGACACGACTGCTCGCTGCCGCCCCCGAGATGGATGCCGACTCCGCGCGACTGACCGCCGCCTCCGTGTTCGCGGTCCTGCACCTGGGCATCGCGCGCTCGTCGACCCAGGCACATCCAGGGCGCGATGCCCGCCAAGACCTGCACGATCAGGTCCACCTCATTCTCGCCGGGCCGGCGTCGTCGAAGACGCTGGCTGGTGCCAACCAACAACAGAAGGGCAACCAACGATGACTGATATCACCCATGTGACGGTTCTAGGGACGGGAGTGCTGGGCTCCCAGATCGCCTTCCAGACCGCCTACAGCGGTTTCGCGGTGACGGCCTACGACATCAGCGACGAGGTGTTGGAGAAGGCGCGGCAGCGTTTCGCCGGCCTCGCCGACACCTACCGGGTGGACGGTGTCGCGGGCGCTGCCGACGGCAAAGCTGTCGCAGCGCTGGATCGCGTCCGCTACAGTGCCGACCTGGCCGACGCGGTGAAGGACGCCGACCTCGTCATCGAGGCGATCCCGGAGATCCTCTCTCTCAAGCAGGAGACCTACGAGAAGCTCGGGGAGGTCGCGCCCGAGAAGACGATCTTCGCGACGAACTCGTCGACGCTGCTGCCCAGCGATCTCAAGGACTTCACCGGACGTCCGGAGAAGTTCCTCGCGCTCCACTTCGCCAACCAGGTGTGGAAGTACAACACCGCCGAGGTGATGGGGACCGCCGACACGGACCCGGCCGTCTTCGACGAGATCGTCGCCTTCGCCGGAGAGATCGGCATGGTGCCGATCCCGATCCACAAGGAGAAGGCCGGCTACGTCCTCAACTCCCTCCTGGTGCCCTTCCTCAACGCGAGCTACGCACTCGCGGCCGGCGGTTATGCCGAGCCAAAGGACATCGACAACGTGTGGCGGATCGCCACCGGAGCCCCGCTCGGCCCCCTCCAGATCACCGACATCATCGGCCTGACCACTCCGTACAACATCCTCTCCAACGCGGGACCGGAGGCGAAGCCCCTCGCAGACTGGCTGAAGGCGAACTACATCGATCAAGGCAAGCTCGGCATCGCGACCGGACACGGCTTCTACGACTACCAGAACACGGGAGAGTGACCATGTACTACAGCAGCGGCAACTACGAGGCCTTCGCCCGCCCCCGCAAGCCCGAAGACGTCGAGAAAAAAACCGCCTGGTTCGTCGGGGCGGGTCTGACCTCGATGGCGTCGGCGGTGTTCATGATCCGCGACGGACAGCTCCCCGGGAACAGGATCACGATCCTGGAACGGCTCGACCTGCCAGGCGGGGCGCTCGACGGCATCCGCAAGCCCGAGAAGGGCTTCGTCATCCGCGGCGGCAGGGAGATGGAGGACCACATGGAGTGCCTGTGGGACCTCTTCCGCACCATCCCGTCGCTCGAGGTCGACGGGTCGGTGCTCGACGAGTTCTACTGGCTCAACAAGGACGACCCCAACTACTCCCTCAACCGCGTCACGCACAACCAGGGCGAGGAGTTCGTCACGAACAACGAGTTCGGGCTGACCGACAAGGCACAGAAGGACATGGTCAAGGTCTTCCTCGCCTCCCGCGAGGAGATGGAGGACAAGCGCATCGACGAGGTGTTCGGCCAGGACTTCCTCGACAGCAAGTTCTGGCTGTACTGGCGCACCATGTTCGCGTTCGAGAACTGGCACTCCGCCCTTGAGATGAAGCTCTACCTCCACCGGTTCGTGCACCACATCGGCGGCCTGCCCGACCTGTCGGCGCTCAAGTTCACCAAGTACAACCAGTACGAGTCGCTCGTGCTCCCGATGTACAAGTGGCTGCTCGACCAGGGCGTGAGGTTCGAGTTCTCCACCGAGGTCACCGACATCGACTTCGCCTTCGCCGGCGACCGCAAGCAGGCCACCCGCATCCACTGGATCAAGGACGGCGTCGAAGGCGGCGTCGACCTCGGTGCGGACGACCTCGTCCTCGCGACGATCGGCTCGCTCACCGAGAACTCCGACGACGGCAACCACCACCGCGCCGCGAAGCTCGACGAAGGCCCGGCGCCGGCCTGGGACCTGTGGCGACGGATCGCAGACAAGCATCCCTCCTTCGGGCGTCCCGACGTGTTCGCCGGCGACATCCCCAAGACCAAGTGGGAGTCCGCGACCGTCACCACCGTCGGCCCCGAGATCCCCTCCTACATCGAGAAGATCGCCAAGCGCGATCCGTTCGCAGGCAAGGTCGTCACCGGCGGCATCGTCACCGCGAAGGACTCCGCCTGGCTGATGAGCTGGACCGTGAACCGACAGCCGCACTTCAAGGCGCAGGCGGATGACGAGATCGTCGTCTGGGTATACGGACTGTTCGTCGATGTCCCCGGCGACTACACCGGCAAGACGATGCAGGAGTCGACCGGCGAGGAGATCACCCAGGAGTGGCTGTACCACATGGGCGTGCCCGTCTCGGACATCCCGAGGCTGGCTGCCGACGGTGCCAAGACGGTGCCCGTCATGATGCCCTACGTCACCTCGTTCTTCATGCCCCGCAAAGCCGGCGACCGTCCCGACGTCGTGCCCGAGGGAGCCGTGAACTTCGCGTTCATCGGACAGTTCGCCGAGACGACCCGCGACACCATCTTCACCACCGAGTACTCCGTGCGCACCGGCATGGAAGCCGCCTACCAGCTGCTCGGCATCGACCGCGGAATCCCCGAGGTGTTCAACTCCACCTACGACCTCCGCTTCCTGCTCAAGGCCACCGCACGCCTCCGAGACGGCAACGAAGTGGAACTGCCCGGCCCGAAGTTCGTCGGCAATCACATCATCAAGCGCCTCGACCACACCCAGATCGGCCAGCTCCTCACCGACTTCGGCTTGATCCCCGAAGTCGCCGACACCGTGAGGCGGAACCGCTCCGACGACGCGATCTCGTAGCCTCACGGAGTCGTCGCGCTCGTTCGCTCAAAGCCGTTGTGAACCTTCGTGGAGAGTTTGACAACTTTCCCCGGCCGCTCGCAGGCTTCCCGCTGCCGCTCGTGCGCTGCGCGGTTGGGGACCGCGGTGCAGGTGTAGATCGCGGCGCGCATCAGGCCACGCTCGCTTCCGTATAGGCGACAGACTCCATCGCGTCGTCCTGACGCCGGGCTCGGCGGCGGGCGACGGCCTCCTGGATGCGAACGCGGACCAGCAGCGCGAGGCTTACCGGGCCCATGATGAGGAACTTCATCGCGTTCCAGATGAACAGGAGTACGAGGAGGTTGAGCCATCCGGGGCCGCCGTCCGCGATGAGGTTGGTGCAGATGCTCGCTGCGAGCAGGTAGGGCACGGCGAGGAGCATCGCGGGGATGCCCCACTTCAGTCCGCGGCGAATGCGGATCAGGTCGAGCAGGATGTTGGTGGGCATGTAGCGCCGCAGGAAGTAGCGGGTGCGGACGCTCATCGCCCAGAGCAGGCGAAGCATGGTCAGGCCTTTCATCACACGTAGTTCTCCGTCGAGGAGGCAGTACGTGGATGAGCGCCCCGAAGGGCCTTGTCCCGAGGGACCCGCAGAGAGAGTGAAACCCTGCCTCGTCTTCTACTGTACGACTCGACGGTGGCGTCCGGAAGAGGAGGAAAGCAGCGGGTAGTCGCTGTTTGCATGCGCTCGACTGGCCGAAGCGTCGACCGGGGCGTGTGTCGCGGCTGGGTCAGGTCATGCGTGGCCTGACTCACATGGTCACGCAGCGGGGCCTCGCACGATCGCCTCGATCGCATCGGCTACGCCCGACGGGTCTTCATGCCCCCATGAATCGCAAGACCGTCCACCCACGCTGACTGAGGAGCATACTGGTCTCAAGATCGCGCTGACGGTTCCGCTCGACCTTCTCCGACCAGTAGGCGGCGTTCGACGCGGGGCGCGTGTAGTGGGTCTCGCAGCCATGCCAGAAGCACCCGTCGATGAACACGGCCACACGGGGGCCAGCGAAAACCATGTCCGCTGTGCGCCGGATGTCTCTCTCCGGTCGCGCGTTCACCCGGTAGCGCAGGCCGCGTGAGTGGGCGATGTGGCGCACCGCCCACTCAATGCTGGTGTCTCGGCTGCGGTTTGCCTGCATCACTTTGCGAGCCGCTGGGCTCGATGCCCACGACCCGGAGGTCATGCTCGAAGCATACGCAAGAGTTCGGCCGGCGGCTCAGGCGTCCACGGGCTGTTTGTGCGCCTTAGCTGTGATGTCCGGGCAGGTTGTTTCCCGACACGGGGCTGAGTTTTCCAACGGGTGAGGGCCTCCGGGCTGTGAAGTGGAGCTGTCTAGTTGACCGCTTCACGAGCCCGAGGAGGCCCTCGTGTCCCACGCTAACGCTGTCCTGACCCCGCGCACGAGACTCCGTCTCGCGCGCCTGATCGTCGATGACGGTTACCCGGTCGCCGTCGCGGCGAGGATGTTCATGGTTTCGCAGGTCACCGCCCGCAAAGGGGCTGCTCGTTACCGGGCTGAGGGCGAGACGGGGATGCAGGATCGGCCTGAGCGAGGAGGCGGGCGTTCGCCAGTTCCTCGTGCAGGACCCCGACGGCTACCTGGTGCGTCTCCAGATGTCGTTGGGACAGCGAACGTTGGAGCAGTAGCCCAACGCGGCAAGAGCGTGCGCCAGTGGCCATGCTCGCGTCCCGGGGGTTGACTCTCGGGCAACCCGAAGCACGACTCTGGAGTTGTGAGTGATGATCTTCTCAATGTCGGGCCGTTCGCCAAGCGCGCGGGGCTCAGCGTTCACGCCCTGCGCCACTATGATGCGTTGGGACTGCTAAAGCCCACCGAAGTCGATCCCAAGACCGGCTACCGCCGCTATTCCACTAGTCTGCTTACGGCAGCAAGGCTCATCGCTGATCTGCGCTGGCTCGACGTCCCACTCCCCGACGTTCGGGACATACTCGCGGCACCCTCCTCAGACCGGGCGCGGACGTTGCTCGAGTCGCATGTCGAACGCCTTGTTCGCACCCGCCACCATCTCGATCAGCAGATCGCTCAGTGCAGTGTCTACGCGTCCAAAGGAGTACCTGTGCCCACCATCCTCACCACCGTTGTCCCGGTCCAGCTGAAAATCCGGGTAGCCAACAAAGAGAGAGCACGACGCTTCTACGAGGACGCCTTCGGCCTGGCACAACAGGTGATCCGGCACACCGAAGACGCCGACTACGACGGCTACCTGTTTGGTGATTACGGCCAGCCAGGTTTCTTTCTGCTTCTACTGGTTGACGACACCGACTTCGACTGCCCCGGCCGCAGCACCCTCGGCCTGCTCGTCCCAGACCTCGACACCATCCACCACCAGGCTCTCTTAGCCGGGGCGACCGAAACAGTACCCATCACGGACGCCGACGGGATGCCCCGAGCGAGTGCAGTCACCGATCCAGATGGCAACTGGATCTGGCTCTACCAAGGATGAGGCCCCTGTGCCTCCCCCCAAGGACGCGCGCTCATCGGCAGTTTAGGAATGTCACGCGCCTGTGGAGGGGGTCTGGTGGCGTGCTCGGGTGTGGGCGAGTCGGTAGGAGTTGGTTCCGGTTTCGATGATGGTGGCGTTGTAGGTGAGGCGGTCGACGATCGCTGCGCACAGTCGTGGGTCGGTGAAGGTGTCGGTCCAGGCGGAGAAGGACTGGTTGGACGCGATCGCGATGGCGTTCTTCTCTTCGCGTTCGGTGAGGACCTGGAACAGCAGTTCGGCGCCTCGCCGGTCGAGCTCCATGTATCCCAGTTCGTCAATGACCAGGAGATCCACTCTTCCGTAGCGGTTGATGGTCTTGGTGAGTTGCTTCTCGTCAGCGGCCTCGACGAGCTCGTTCACCAGGCGGGTTGCGAGGGTGTAGCGGACGCGGTAGCCCTGCTCTGCGGCGGCGGTGCCGAGAGCGATGAGCAGGTGGGACTTGCCGGTGCCGGAGTCCCCGATCAGGCACAGCGGGTCGCCGCGGCGGATCCAGTCGCCGGTGGCGAGCTCGTTGATGGTGGCGGGGTTGATGTTCGGGTTCGCGGTGAAGTCGAAGTCGGCGAGCCACTTCTCGCGGGGGAATCCGGCGCTCTTGATACGGCGCAGGGTGGAGCGGCGGTCACGGTCGTCGACCTCGGCCAGGAGCAGCTCGGCGAGGAAGCCCTGGTAGGTGAGTTGTTCCTTGGTGGCGGTGGTGATCGCCTCATCGACGACGGACCGGATGGTGGGCAGTCGTAGGCGGCGGCAGGCCTGGTCGATCGCGGCCTGGGCGGCTTGTTCGGTGAGGCTGTGACGGCGGCGAAGACCGCCCGGACGGGAGCTGCTGGTGTTCGTGGTCATGGGGTTCCTGTCTGGGTGTGGTGGTGGACCTCTGCGGGGGCCGGGGCGGGATCGGTGGCCGTGTGGCGGCGGCGGAGGAGTTCGTCGTAGGCAGTGACAGTGGGCAGGGGTCGGGTGTCCTCGGGCAGGTGCGCGATGACCTGGTGTGGGTCGGTGGGGCGTCGTGGTGGCAGGTTCACGACCGTCCCCCGCCTGGTCGGGCTGACTGGGGCGGGTGTGTGGGTGGTGGCGTGGCGGCGGGCTTCGACGGCGACGACGTCGGGGCTGATCGCACCAACGGACAGGGCGCTAGTGATGCCGGCGATCACCGCCTCGGCGGGGAGGGATCGGTGGAGCAGGAGCACGTCGATCAACTCCTGGGTGCCCGCGACGTCGCCGCTGGTCTTGCGGGCGGTGGCCCAGAACGCGTCGTGCGCGGCGGTGAACGCCCCCGCGGCTCTGGCTTGAGCGAGGGCGGTGGAGCCGGGGAACGCACCGGGCTTGTGCCGCAGGACCTCGAGGTAGTGGTCCAGCTCGACCCGGGTCACGCCACGGGTGCCGAGGCGTGGGTGGGTCGCGACGACGCTGCGGCCCTCGAACACGACCACGCACGAGGCCCGCAACGACACACGGACACGTTGCCCGATCAGGTGCGCCGGA
Organism: Gordonia sihwensis; assembly: GCF_029632925.1. Lineage (NCBI taxonomy): Bacteria > Bacillati > Actinomycetota > Actinomycetes > Mycobacteriales > Gordoniaceae > Gordonia > Gordonia sihwensis. The sequence goes on along the minus strand of NZ_CP121249.1, from coordinate 30,120 downwards.
ACGGAGTACTTGACCATGCGGACAGTGATCAGGGCGGAGCGGTCGACCCGGGGATGGAGGATCAAGCCGGGGTCGAAGTCATCGGCCGGCAACGGAGCCAGGTGGGGCAGTTCGGCGCGGTAGTCCTGCCCGATCGTGTTCGCATGGCCGGCGATCCGGCGGGTGTTGTCGTCGACTTCCCAGACACGGATCTGGTCGTTGAGTTCGTCCAGGCTGGCGACCTCGGGCATCGGGGTGAGGTGGTTGCGGCGGAACCAGCCGACCTCGCCCTCGACACCGCCCTTCTCATGGGCGCCGTCGATGCCGGGCTGGCAGTAGAACGCGTCGAAACCGTAGTGGGAACGAAACAGCACCCAGCGTTCGTTCTCCTCGCGGAGCCGGTCACCGCCATGGATTACCTGCACGACCGCGGACGTGAGGTTGTCGTAGCGGATGTGGCGGGTCGGGATGCCGCCCAGGGCGTGGAAGGCCTCGATGTGGCCCTCGAGGAAGGCCTCCTGCCCACCGGTCGGGTAGACGCGGTGGATCGCCTTGCCCGAGTGCGACAGACGGTAGACGAACATGTGGCACTTGGTCTTGACGCCGTCCAGGATCACATACACCTCACCGAAGTCGACCTCCGCCTCCGCGCCGGGGGCGTGGTCCTGCGGCACCATCGCCTCCACCCGCCGCCCGGCCTCCAGATCGATCTGCGCGCGCCGGACCCGCACGTAGTCCCGCACCGTGGAATAGGACAGGTCCGTGGCGCCGTGCTCGTCGCGTAGCCGGGCCAGGATCCTGGTCGCAGTGTGACGCTGCTTGCGCGGCGCGGTCAGGTCATAGCGCAGCATTTCGTCGATCGCCGCCTTGTACGGGTCCAGGCGCGGTGCCGTGCGGACCGGGGTCTTGCGGGGTGGTGGTTCGGCCGAGGCGAGTGCCTGGCGGACGGTGCGGCGGTGCACCCCGTGCTTGCGCGCGAGCTCGCGGATGGACAGACCATCGACTCGCGCGTCGTGGCGGATGTCGGCAAACAGCTGCACTCGTGACCCCATCTCGGCTCCCTTGCCCTCGCGACTGGTTCCCAGTGATGGGGACCAGCGTGAAGGGGTGGGGCCAGTTCAGACCGTCAACACCCCGGCAAGTCGCACGCGGGGCCAGATCAGGCCGTCACAACGGGGCCAAACTAAGCTGTCACAACCAACCGAGAGTCCTTTCTCGGCGAGAACGATCCCGCCATCGACCGCGATGCCGCCGAGGTGACCTCTCTGATGGGGCGCGCCCAGGCCGCCGATCGTGAAGCCGAGACTCTGAGCGCACACGCCGATGACGGCTATGCAGCGGCCGACAACGTGTCCCGCAGCGGTCAGGTCGCCGCGGGTACGACTGGCACAGGCGCGGCCACTGCGGCGACGTTGGCCGCCAAGGACCATCCGACCAACCCTCGCCGGGCCGCGGTCACCGCGGCCAAGCAGGCGCCGAAGGCCAAGCCTCCCGCCGGGCGCGGTGCCGATCGCGAACGCGGACATTCCGGCCGTTGACACCCACGAATCCGTAGATTGATACATGCGGTGGTTCCTTGGACGGTCAGCCACCCGAGCAATCTCATAGAAGGTAGGACAACATGACAGACATAGCAGCAGACGTCGTGGCCGAGCTGGAAGCCGAGGACGCGAAGGAAGCCGCCGAGCTAGCGGAGCGCCAACGTCGTCGGCGCGAGGCGCTGGTGCCAGCGATGGCTCTCTCGCGCGAGATCCTCGCCGCCCGCGAGGAGTTCCTATCCGCGGATAGGGAGCGGGTCGACCAGTTGACAGCATTGGTCAAGGCCGCACGTAAGAGCGGAGCGCCCAAGGCGCGACTCGACGAACTCATGGTGGAACCATTGGCCGGCCGTAAGCGCGCCCCGCGCAGAACCAAGCGCACCGAGCCCAAACTCGAGAGTGGCGCGCAGTCTGCGGCACCACCGGTCGGCGAGACGCCATCTCGCCCGGTAGCGGTGTAACTGCCGGCCTTATCACCCGAACACGACCCTGTGATCGCCACGTGATCACAGGGTCGTGTTCGTATGTTGCGGTCGTCTCTATCGCTCGAACCCTCGACGTCCCTCGTTCGACCGTGGTGTCGGACGAGGCCGCTCGATCGGCGGGCCTGCCGACACCTGCCGCCGAGCGGCCGGCCTCGTCCGGTTCGCCGCCGGGGACGGCGCGCGGTCAGCGAACCGGCGATCGACGGCCGCACTGGCTGCACGGATCCGCCGCGCTTGCCGCAGATGTCCTTGCGCTGCCATCGCTTCTGCGATCGCGCGACTGGCGGCGATCATCTGCCGAGTCACGGCCATCCATAGCAATGTGGTGTCGTCTCCGTTGCTCGCACCGGCGATCATCGTCGCCGCGACACGAGCGACAGCACTACGCGTTTGCGCGCGGCTTCCGGCCGCTCCGGTGCTGCGACGTTCGCTGGCGGCGCCGGAGAGTGCATCGGCCAACCGGTTCAGATCACGCGCGTCCGCACCGCCCATGTGGCGGGCCGCCGCACCGACCGCGGCGGCAGTGTCACCGGCGGCAGTGTGCCACGACTTCGACGTCCTATCTGAGACCGAGTTAACGCGTCTCTCCCAACGGTTGGCCGCCTCGGCCGCGGCCGCCGCGCGAGGACCGGCCGGCCGCGAGTCGGCGGCGTGTACGGGCGTCACGTCCGCGCGACGCCACGCCGCCGCGGCCAGCTTCTGATGGTCGGTGCCGCCGGGCCACCTCTGCCGAAGCGACGAGAGCTTCAGTTCGTCAGCGAGGTATCCGGCCGACCTCCATGCCGGCTTACCGTCGCTGTCTGCGGCCAGACTGGGCCGGAGCGCGACACTGTAGCCGGTGACTTCGGTGGTGGAGCCGCGGGCGAACCGTGGACGAATCAACACGTCGCGGTGAGCACGGACCGCGCGCACATAATCGGCCTCGGTCGCCGACGACTGAGCCAGCGGTCGGAGGATCGAGCGCAGCCTGTCATCGACAGCCGCGAGCTGAGCGATGACAGGCTGCTCACCGCGCGGCGGTGGGGGAGGAGACGGTGCAGCATTGCGTGACGCATGTTCCCACGCCGACCTGGCATCAGCGCGTGCGTTCTTGTCGTCGATCCATCGTTCACGAAGTCGTGGCAATGACAGATCTTCACCGAGCTTCTTGCCGCCGTGCATGATCGGCTTTCCGTGCCGGTTGGCGTACTCACTCGCCGGCAGGCCGACGCTGAATCCGGTGACGGCCTTCGGGTCGGTCTTGTCATAGTGTGCAGGCCGGATAATCAATCCGTCGGCCCGCACCAGTCGCACAAACTCCGCTTCGCTCTCCGACGCGACCGCGGCCGCCCGCACGCGCCGAGCCAGTTCGGCCGAGGGAGCCTCCGGTCGGCCGGCCTTGTCCGCGTGCGCGGACTGCGCATGGGCGGTGCCGCGGGTAGGCATGTCTCGGCCACCGGACAGAACTTCCAGACCGTGCTTGGCTTCGAGTGCGCGGCACACACGCTGTGCGCGCGGCCAGTCGCCTTCCTTGCGGTCGCTACGTTCCGGGTGTGGACGGAACAGTTGCACGACCGACCCGTCATCACGCACACGTGATGCTGCGATGTGCACGTGATCGCCACCGTTCTTCGTTACCCCGTGACGGATCGCCACCCAGCGAGCCTGTGCGTGATCCGGGTCGTCGAAGCCCATTTCTTCCATGAACTCGTGGACGATGCTCGACCACTGGGCATCGTCGAGTGCCCCGGCTTCCGGAGGTAGCGACAGCGAACAGTGCCACACATTCTCATCGATGCTGGCCTCAGCCAGCGCTGCACGCCCGCCCAGGCCACGTTCACGGGCGGCCGCGAGCTTCCTGTTGTCGCGCCGCACAACTTCGGCGCCGAACACCACTCGAGCCTCATCGAGGGTCGCCGCGAGATTGTGAACGTGCTCGGCATCGAGCACAGCTCCAGCGCCTCCGGCATAGAACACTTCGGAGGAACTGGCGGCGAGCACGTGCTGGTTCTCATGTTCGTTCGCTTTACCCGGGCCGGCGAGATACGAGACCAGACCGTACATCCGTGCGCCGGATGAGATCGCCGGGATCACTCGCCGATCCTCGTCGAGGGATCGTTGAAGACCTCGTTGAATGCGGCGGTGATCCGGGAGAGCGCGCGATCGACACCTGCACACGCCGCGGCGAACTCTGCCGGAATCTCAGCCTCGGAGTTCGCCTGTCGAGCGATCTGATTGAGATTGACGCCGATGCCAGCGATCAAGTTGCGCATGTCCACAGCCTGCTGCCAGGCCGCAACCTTCTCTTCCCGTCCTACTGGCACGGCCGCAACAGGTGACAAGGTTCGCGCAACCATCAGTCGTTGAACACTGACGCCGGCGTCGTCGGCGGCAGCACGTAGTCGCTGCTGCTCTACGGCAGTGACTTTCACTTCGATCTTGTTGGTGCGACCACCGACCACGTTGCGCCGACGCCGGCGGAGGAACGCGCGCGAAGCGTTCGGGTCCTGCTCATTCATGAGCCCCGCCTCCCTGGCCTCCGGCCACCGAGCCCAGCGCAGCGATCCCCTCCGGGGAACCCCGCCGACATCAACGATTCGGTCTCAGCGTACCGGCGAAAGCAAAGGTACGCAACGTTTAGGCATGCCTAAACAATAGCTTGCTCCGCGCTCCGCGTGGTAGATTGCGAACGGAGCGCAGCGGAGTGGAAAGCAGAGCCCGACCGCAGGGAGGCCCGTTCGGCGCGCGTGGACCGCACGATTCGCTGCTTCCAGGCCTGGGACGGGCTGGGGAGAAGATGTGGGTCCTGGGCTGACTGCCCGGGCTCAGCCAGACGAAGTCGAGGTCGAGAGGAACAGATGTCATCGCGTGCCGATACGGTGACAGCCGAAGAGACAGGAGTCGATCATGAGCGCACCGTTCCCGCCGCCGCATCAGCCGACGAGGCGGCGGCCCAGTGTGGCCGTGTGGCTGCTGAAGGCACTCGGTCTCGGCATCGTGTTCTATTTGTTCATCGGGCTGACGGCTGGACTCATGGTCCAGCACGAGCTGTCAGGTACACAGATGCTCGTCGTCGTCATCACGTTGTCGTGGCTCGTGACGATTGCTTTCGTCGCGCGGTTCATCATCAACCGGCGACGGCTTGCTGTCTGGCGGCGAGCGCAGGCCCAGCAACATCAACAGTGGGTGATGGCCATGCAGCAGGCCGAGTGGCACGGCCGGCGGCAGGCAGCGTACGACGCCGAGTACCGGCGACAGATTCAGCGTTGAAGATCGTCGGCCGGCACGTAGTCGGGGAGTGAAGACGATGGAGGCGGTCACCCTGTGCAGGGTGACCGCCTCCATCTGGTGGGTAGCTCTACAGTTCCAGTCCCGGTTCGCGCGGTTGGGTTGAACGGTTGGGACTAGCGTCGCGTGTGCTCTGCGTTGGTGGTTGGGGTCTGGAGTTCACCGGGCTGATCGGTTTGAGACCGCGGCGGGCGACATTCGCGGCGATCTCGGACGGGGTGAGTTCTCTGCCGTCAGGAGCGTGGGTGCGGTGCCATTCCGCTGATCGGCGAGCTTCGCCAATCTGCACTGCTGCTCGGTACCTATCGACCGAGTCGCATGGCGACTCCTCGAGCATCTGCTTGGTGGGGTTCCATTGCAGACTCCATCCGGGTTCTCGCCCGCTGCTGGCCAGGCGAAGCTGGGCAGCCTCGCGGCGCGCTCGTTCCTCTGGCGAGTTCTGTGCCGCTTCGATCGCCATCTTGATCTGTTGCAGCTCGACACGAAGTCCGGTCAGCCGATCCGCATCGGGGAAGACTCCGTCGGCGCGTACCGCGGCCAGATCCTTGTCGCTAATCGCCCGCTCCAAGTCGTGCTGGAGTCGTTGAGGCCGGGTCGCGATGGCGGCGTAAGCATTCTCCACTCGAGTCAAGATTCCGCTCGCGGTAGCTGACAGGGAGGTCGACTTGAGTGTGCTGTCGGCGTCGAGGTTCCGCATCCAGATCGGCTCGTCGAGTGCACCGCCGAACAGCCGCAAGTGGATATCTTCGCCATCGGCCGGCCGCGACATTTGTAGCTGCACACCGCTGGGGAACTCAGCGATCGATTTGTAGTGGCCGGCGCCCATTCCTTTCAGACCCATCCAGCGGAAGCGGATCGCTTCGAGTAACGCCTCACCTCGTTCAGGGCGTTCTGGATGCGCCGCGGGTTCGCCAGCCCCAAGGACGGTGAGGGGTCGCCCTGCTGCGTCCCAGTCCGGTATCGACTCCGCTAGGGGTGTGACGACCTTGATGCTCGCCGACAGCGCGGGGATCTTCTTCTCGAGGGTGCGAAGGTCGAAGCGCGCTTGGTTCTGAGCGTCCCGGAAAGTGTTCTCGAGTGCAGTGAGGCGGTCGACGTCGTTCTGCAACTCGACCATTCGCATGAACCGCTCGTCACCGGTGGCCGCGGCCTTCGTGGCCGCGGCGGCCTCGGTCAGGGATTGCTCCTCGATGTCGGCGACGTCCGCGGTGTTGTCGATCAGCCCTTGCTTGTACTGGCTGATGAACGCTGCCTTCGCCTCCACCTTGCCCCACATGATTGTGTCGGTGGTTCCAGCTGTGGCGTAGCTGTAGATCTCGACCTCATCGTTCTGGTTTCCCTGGCGGATGATGCGCCCCTCGCGCTGTTCCAGGTCCGCTGGGCGCCACGGCACGTCCATGTGGTGGAGGGCAACGAGGCGGCGCTGAACGTTCATTCCGGTTCCCATGCGCTCGGTGGACCCGATGAGAACGCGCACACGGCCAGCAAGGCAGTCGTCGAAAAGCTGGTTCCGCTGGGCCGGTGTGACGGCGTCGTGGATGAAGCGGATCTGCTCGGCCGGCACACCGCGCTGCTCCAGCTCGCCGCGGACCGCGTCATACACCGACCACTGTCCACCGGGCTTCGGAGTACCGCGGTCGCAGAAGACGACTTGCAGTGATCCCGGGATCGGTGAGGGCTGACCCGCTCCGTCGTTGTAGACGCGCTCGTTGTCTCGATGGTGGATCGCCGCAACAGTCTCAGCGACTGCTTCCGCGCGAGTTCGGCCATCTTCGGATGGGGTGAGTCCGACCAGTCTGGGGTCGAGAGCGACATTGCGTCCGTCGTTGAGCACCTTGAGCGGGTTGTCGAGCCGCGGATCATCGGGCATGTGATCGCTGCGGTACTCGAGGTCGGTGATGAAGTCGCGGACTTCCTGGCCGGGTTCGGTGAGGATCATCTTGCGGGCGCCGAACTTAGGAAGGTTTGCCGGCACCTGGTCGCGCACGACGACATCGGAGAATACTGCGGAGAGTGCATACATCGACTGGACGTTGCTGAACGAGTTGACGCTGGAGACCACGCGGAGCTGTGTTCCAGTTGCGTTGGTGACAGTCTGCGAGGTGGTCTTGGTGAACATCGCAGACCAGTCGTTGACTGATGCGACGCCGGCTGATGCGAGAATGTCCGGTCGCATATAGGACTGCATCACCCACGCCTCAGCGAGGCTGTTGGCGATCGGTGTACCGGTAGCGAAGGTCGCCACCTTCTCTTGACCGGGGACGAGCCATCGTCCCTCAGCGAGGGCTTTGTGTCGCGCTCGCTCCCGTAGCAGGTCGAGCTTCATCGCTAGGTCTTCGGCCTTTGCCGATCCTACGTGCGCCAGTGAGTCAATCGACGCGACCCGCTGGCGGTTCTTGTACCCGTGTGCCTCATCAACGATCAGGTAGTCGCATCCCGACTGCTCGAACCGAACACCATCGTCGAGTTTGAGGGTCTGCAACTTCGCTATGCGCTTCTCGAGAGTCTTCTTCGCCTGCTCGATCCGTTTGATCGTCGCGGTCGATCCGCTGCCGAGCTTCTGGTCCAGTTCGATGCCGAGTTCGACGAGTTGGCGTTCGAGGTGGTTACGTCTGCGGTCCGGATGAACATTGATCCTCTCGAACACACTCGCGGGGATGATGACCAGATCCCATTCCTTGACCGCGGTCTGCGCAACGAACTGCCGGCGATCTTCGTCAGTCATTCCGCGGCGGCCTGCGAGTATCTGCGCTGCCGGGTACCACTGCTTGGACTCGCGCGTCATTTGCTCGATCAGATGGGTCGGGACCACGAGCCACGGCTGTGAGACGAGACCACGACGTTTGAGCTCCATCGCCCCCATGAGCATCGATCCCGTTTTGCCGGCGCCGACAACGTGATCGAGGAGCACCGTCGGCTCGGCGATCATGCGTGCGACTGCCGCCCGTTGGTAGGGGTGGGGCTCGAAGTCGGGGGACAGTCCCGGCAGCGTCAGGTGCGAACCGTCGTACGCGGGCGGGACGAAGGAATTGAAGCGGTCGTTGAACTCGCGCAACAGCCTCGTGCTGCGCTCTGGGTCTGACCAGACCCAGCGACCGAACTCAGCCGCGATCTTCTCTGCTTGCACCTGTGCTCGGATCGTTGCTTCCTGATCCACCAGTGGCGCGCCGGCCTCGATCTCCGATTGCGGGTTGCTGACTTTGATCGGCTCCTGGTTCAGGAGCTTCTGGAACAGCTGGCCTGCGTTGAGCGACTTGCGCGAGTCCCGGCTTTCCGCACCGAACTCGCTCTCGTAGCGGGCGCGGTCTGATCGATACGGGCTCCCGGTAACTACCCAGCTACCTGCCGCACGCTCAACGGTGGTGTCGCTCGGGCCTCCGAGAGCCTCGACGATGAACTGCCTGTAGTCCTCGAGGGATACCCACGTCACTCCTGGCTGCACTTGGCCGATGTCGGTAGCAGCGAGGTCATTCGGGATGACTTCGGCGACCGCGGCGGCGGCGCGAGTGTATTCGCCGGCAAGCACTGTGTCTTCGGCCGCCGAGGCTAGTTCTGTCAATCGTGTATGACGCTGGCGTACGTTGCCGGTGAGCAGATGCTCGGCCGGAATGAGATCCCCTGTGCCGTCAGGCGAGATGAATACCGTGTCGCCGAGGGCGGTACGAATCTCGTCGTGGTCCTGCAGACCCAGGAGCTCGCCAATCCGTTCAAGGTCGACCCGCCCCTTCTCCGCCATCGTGATCGCGACGGCGTCTGCGGAGGACTCGGCATGTTCGGCGCGTTCGGGTGCGACAACGACATCGCGTACGAAGATGTCCGCCTTGCGCGCGCTTTGGTCATCCTCGTTGAAGTTTTCCAGAGACAGCACTACCGATAGACCTGGGTCGCGTCGCAGCTTTTCCAGATGTGGTTGTCGCACGCTTACCGAGGTCGGGGCCCATGCTTCTTCTGTGAGCGCAGCGAGCGTGTCCTCGGGCAGCTCGCCCTGCCACGGCCGGCCGTTAGTCTCAGGGTTGGCCACCCGCCACTTCTGCACTCGCGTTGCGAGCCGTTCGGCGGCTTCCTCTGGTGTCCGCGCTCGGCCGCCGTGAACTGCGAAGCGGTTGATCGGACCGTACGCGGAGTGGTACGCGTCGTAGACTGCATTTAGTTCGTTGCGAAGCTGCGCCTTACGATCCGGGTTGCTCGCCTCCGAAGTCTGTTCAGCGATCAGTTCGGTTCCAAGATCCCGGAGACGTAGCAGGTGCCGCGCTTCCTTCATCCGGGACTTGGGCATGGTGAGTTCTTGCCACTGGCCACTGAAATCCGCCGACTCGAATACGTTGCGCTCGACGTCATAGCGGATATGACCGGGAGTGACCTGATCGGCATACAGAGTCGCCGGCGTCCCGAGACCAGTAGCGAACTTGTGAATCTGATCTTCCGTTCGTGGCCGCGGGCTGTGTCCGGCGCCCTGCCGTAGCGCGCGATCGACGACGTCTGTGAGCGCCTCTCGGACCTGATCGGCCAGCGGTCGGTCGGCGTCGCGGCCGCTGACAGTCAGCGACCCGTCACGGTAGAGGCCGCGGCCGACCGAGAGCGTGCCAAGCACGTGCTCGCGATGCTCGGGCTCAGTGAAGTAGGCGTTGATCCGCACCGATTCCAGGCCTCCGTCGGCCGCAGGAACGTCCACCTCGGTGGTGTCGATCCATGCAGGCTTGTCCCACTTCGGTCGAGGACTGTCCAGCCGGCGGAACATCAGGATGTCAGTGACTACCGAGGTGCCGGCGACGTCTTTGAAGGCGTCAGTCGGCAGCCTGACCGCGCCTACGAGGTCGGCCAGCTCAGCGAGCGCCTCACGGGAACGCCGATTCTGCGCGTCAAGCGTTCCGGCAGTAGTGATGGCCATGACCCACCCGCCAGGCTCTGTCAGGTGCAAGCTCTTGATCAGGAATGCGTTATGGATCGAGTGGTTGTGCGGGTTCCACACTGGGTCGGGGACCGAGAACTTCCCGAACGGCACGTTGCCGATCACCGCATCGAAGCTCCGCTCAGGGACGTTGGTGACCTCGAAACCTTCAAGACGGATCTGCGCATGGGGATTGAGCAAGTGCGCTACCTCAGCGGTCACTGGGTCTTTCTCGACGCCGACCATGACCGCGTCTTCGGGTGCGAGCGCGATGAACGTACCCGATCCGGCGCCGGGTTCGAGGACTCGGCCAGACTCGAATCCAGCCCTCTGCAGCGCATCCCACATGACTTGGGCGATTGCAGGGTCGGTGTAGTGAGCGTTGAGCGTGGAAGCACGGGCATCTGCCCACTCGTCCGGTCCAAGCAGCTCGCGTAGCCGGGCTCGGTCCGCGGCCCATTCGCCTCTTGATTCGTCGAAGATCTCCGGAATCGCGCCCCATCCTGACCATTGAGCGAGGACGTCCTGCTCAGCAGGCGTCGCTGGTCGCTGTTCCTCACGGCAGGTGCGGACGATCTGCACCGCGGCGATGTTGGCACGCGCGCGAGCTTTCGCTCCGGTGGGTACGAGTTGGTGACCTGGATGCACGAACCTTGCCGCAGCGGGTCGAGACGAGTGCTCCGTCGTGACCGGTGAGGCTGTCGATGAGCGAGTGTCCTGGTCGTGATCGGCGCGGGCCTCGTCGAGTGGAGCAGGATCCGGTTCTAACCCGGCCACAGTCGTGTCGGCGTCAACAGCGACCATGCTTCCGTCGGGCCGCCGGGCCATCTCGACCTTCCGCGTCGACCACTGGGACATCGGCACGCCAGGCTCGTCCTGATCGACTGTAGGCAGTGTCCTCCCGTCGGCCGGTGGCAAAACGGTGCCGCCAGGGTCGGCCAGCGCCGGATTACTCGGGGCGCGGTAGTCGTCTAGGTCGAAGATTGAGAGCTGATTGTCATCAGTACGCGATCGACCTCGTCCGCGACGTCGCCCGCGAGAGCGTCCTGCGGACTGCTGGGCACCGGCAGGTGGTCGAGCCTCCGCGCTTCGAGCAGATCCGCCGCCCACACCCGGAACCGAACCGTCCGGTCCGGCCACAGTAGATCGGCCAACTCCTGCATCTGCTCGCTCGGTTCGAGGGTCTCGTCGAGCCACCAATTCGTCGTGCGCGACTGTTGCAGCTCCGGCTCCGGCTCCTCCCGATCCGTTGGCATCTCGGTCAACTGGGCCAGAAACACTTCCTCGCCCATCATCCGAGCCCGCTTGTGCAGCTTCTGCAACTCCGGGAACGTCGGCTGCCTGCCGGGGTGGTCCCGCCTCCACTGTGCGTTCAGCAGGTGCGTGTGCTCGGTGATCAGAGTCGCGATCTGCACTTCGGCGGCCTCGAGCTCCTGCTCGATCTTGTCCGTCGGCATCTCCTGCTCGATCAGCTGTCCCCGCAGTGTCTCGAGTGCGTTCAACATCGTGCCTACCTCCTAGTTCGTCCCTGGCTGCCAGGTCCGGGCGTGTTTCATCCATCGGGGTGGTCCCCTTCTACTTCGACCGTCCAAATCGTTGCGGGAACCACCTTCTCACCTCCCGGAGGCAGAGCTGGGTACCACGTACCGTAGTCGGACACCAATTCGCCCGTCAATAGGCTATTGACAGATGTGGGCGGGAGGTCTTCGATGAACGTCATGGGCGAGATCATCGTGGAGCGGGCCGGCGACGGCTGGTTCGTCGTCGGAGTGGGGCGTGTTTCACTACGTCAGGTGCGGATGCTCGCTGAGGAATCGGGGAGGTCGATTCGGTGGCCTGCGGACCTTGCTCGGCTGGTCGGCGACGTCGAAGCCGCCGACACCGCACTCAAGGCCGCGAATAGGGAGTCGGTGCGGTCCAGATTGGCGCTGGCGCAGTTCATGCGGAACCAGGGAATATCGCTGCCGGAGATTGGGGCCACGCTCGGGGTAAGCCGCCAGCGTGTGCATGCGCTGTTGAACGATCATGGCGAAGAGAGGAGCGGCTTAGAGAGCGGGGACTAGCGCTCAGGGGATGATGAGTGCCGCCAGCCAGATCGTTCGGAACTTCCTGTCGGCCGGGAGCTCGGTATCGGGTTGCTCCGCGATGATTGGGTCGTAGGAGACGTACGGCTGGTGCCACGCGACGCAAGTCGGGCGGCGCGTTCAGCAGCACTTTGCGGCCGCTGAGCGGCTGCGTAGTCCTTGATGAAGGTGTATCCGTTTCGACCGTTGTCTGCCGTTGCCTCCTCGGCGTACCCGAACATCGCTAAGTAGATGTCTTCGACTGACTTCTTGTCGCGCGCGTACTCGACTTGCATTAGTTCGCCGAGTGATCCAACCGCTGCGGGGTCGCCGAACCCGACGAGACCGCGATCAAGTTGGGCCGCGAGGTAGGTCGGGTCGTTGAACACGAGACTGACGTGGCGAGCAGCGTGGACCGCTCCGGCGTCGACCTTGTTCCAGTCGATGTCCCAGCCGGCGTCGCGTAGGTACTCATTGAAGAACACGCGCTGGGAGCGGGAGTTTCCGTCGACGAAAGGATGCAGGTAGGTCATCTGCGACCAGTGATGTGCTGCTGTTTCGAGCGCCTGCTGGGCTGGGGTGTCGAGGTCCGGGCGATCCAAGGCAATATCGGATTCCAACAGGGGAAGGTGCTGACGCATAACTTCAGGTGGTGCATGCTTGATCCCCATTGCGAATGTGTGCTGCCCGGCCACACGCAGTTGTCCACTCCAGTCGTAGACATCCTGGAGGATGTAGGCGTGAATGGCCTGGAGGTAGCTGACGTCGAAGCGTCGGGCTTCGAGTGCAGTCAGAACCTCTGGACGCAGCCCGGGATCGTAGTCATCGCGGTCGAGGTAGTCGTAGGAGTCGAGTTCGATGATCCGCTTCGCTGCTGCGAGGCGTTCGACTGCCTCGAGTTCTTCAACAGTCGAGGCCCCGACCTTATTGGCCGGGACCTCGATGTCGTTGGGGTCTTCTGTGCTCACTCGGCTTTGGCCTGACGTGTCTGAGCGGTGCGCTGTCGGGTCTCCGACAAGATGCGGTCGCGCTCTTCTGCGAAGGTCGTTTCCCCGCTGCGCATCCTGCGCAGGGCGTCGAAGTCCTCAGTGGTCAGCGGCATGCCGGCCATCGTTGAGGCTGCGGAAGCACTGGCGCTGTACCACTCCTCCGGCAGTGCTGCTGCCCGAGCACGGCACTCCTGCACGCTGAGTACACGCTTCTTCGTGGTCATGGCTCCCCCTTCGTTTGGGTGTCCAGTATATGTCGGGCTTGAAACCATAGCCGGGTCCTCTTCTCGTCGGTCTTGTCAGAACAGTGCGATCTGATGTTCTTGGGCTCGGTCAGTCGCGCGCTGGTCGCTGGCTGCGGCCATGAGTTTGGCGGTCGCGGTGGTGACGCCGAGGGCCTGCGCCACGAGGGACCAGGACCGTCCCTCGTGGCGCAGGCGCGCGGCGTCGTCCTCGTCCTGGATCTGTTGTGAGGTCGTTGGGGTGGCCATTACTGGTCTCCTTCGTCCTCGTACCAGGAGTCGGGGAGTTCGTTGGCGTGCAGGAGGAAGGCTTCTCGGCGGCCGGCGACAGTGGTGGTGAGGTCGGTGAGCGCGTAGAGGCTGGCGTCGGCGGTTCCGCTGATCTCGTGTGCTTCGGCGGCCCGGTCGGTCCAGATGTCGAGGCAGTCGTCGCAGCGGCGGTGTGCGAGGTTGCCGGCGTTGGTCCACACGGGGTCGGGGTGGCCGGCGCACGTGATGCGGACCATGAAGTCGGCGCGGTTGACCGGGTGCCGGCGGACTGTGACCCGGCCGGACGGCTCGGTGTGGAGGTCGGCGGCGGGGCTGCGGTCGGTGATCGGTCCGTGCAGCAGGAGGTAGGGGACATGCAGCTGCTGCCGTGGATGGTGTTCGGTGATGTGGTCGAGGTGGCGGGCGTTCATCGGTCTTCTCCTTCTGCTGGATCAGAGCTTGGCGAGGGCGTCGGTGACGGCGAACCGGCGGCGTTCGGCTGCTTGCTGGTGGTTGGTGAGGGTGGTCCAGTGGCCGGCGAGGTCGTCGGTGTCGGCGTCCTCGAGCGCGATCTGCATTCGGGCGAGGAGTGCGGTGTAGCCGCGGCGGTAGTAGGCGTCGACGATGCCGCGGCTGAGGTACGGGACGTCGCTGCCGCCGGGGAGTGGGCCGTGGCCGGTGGGTGCAGCGATGGTGATGAGGGTTTGGCGGGCGGCGCGGTCCGTGGTGCCGATGCGGGTCATGAGGATCTGCGGGGTGACGGGCGCGCCTTCGTCGACGAGCTCGACGACAGTCCGGAAGATCCGGCCGTGGATCGGGCTGAGAAACAACGGATGATTCATCGGGATTCGGTCGGCCGGGTAGCCGCCGGTGCTGTCGCGGTGCTGGTGGTCGCCGACGAGGGCGTGGATGGCGGCCGCGGTGGCCGGCGACCAGATGAGGGAGGTAAGGAAGTCGAGTTCGGCGTGGATCTGGGCGTCGATGTCGTCGAGGTCAGTGGGGAGGCCGACGAGGGTGTCGGTGGCGTCGTGGACGGTCTCGAGTGCGGGATGCTCCAGGGTCGCGGTCATGTCGTCGTCTTCCTCGTTGGTGGTGGCCGGCACGGTGTCGGCGGGCTGGTGCGCGTCGTGGTCGGTGCCGGTCATGGTGTGGTCCCTTCTGGCCTTGCGGTGGGTTATGCGGCGACTGGCGGAGAAGCAATATTGAAGGTTGCGCTATTCGCAAGCACGCGTCGATCCGCTCATGCCTTTGAGCGACAGCTAGCAGATCGTCGTCCGCCGAGTGTGGTGGGCTTGTACCTCTCCTCTGTTGCGGAGATCTCCGGGCAGGCGCGTCCCGCTGACGAGAGCCACAAACTCCAGGCGGAGTCTCTTCGGTGGTTGCTCTGATCACGTCGTTCGATACACTCGGAATGTGCATTTGTACTTCCTGTGACGGCTGAGTAAGGCCTACCGCGCTCGTTGAGTCATCCGAGCCTGCGGCGGCCGCTCGTTCTCGACCCTGCACGGGTCGCCGTCACCTTGCGCACCCTCGCACGCTTCATAGCCGTGCGGTGCGTCGTTTCCGAAGGATACGAATGCTCTCCCTCAACACCCCTCTATCAGCGCGCCATCGCGCGCAGCTCATCGCCTCCGACGTCTCCGTAACGCGCGGAGCCACCCCCGTCCTCAGCCACGTCGACCTCACGGTCACGGCCACCTCGCGAGTAGCGATCGTGGGCGAGAACGGCCGGGGGAAGTCGACGCTCCTGCACGTCCTCAGCGGCGCTCTCACCCCGGACAGCGGAGTAGTGCAGCGACTCGGGACGGTCGGCATAGCCGAACAAGAGATGCCGACCGGCGGCAACCGCACAGTGGGCCAGGCGGTCGCGGAAGCGATCGCGCAGCCGCTCGCCGCCGTTGCGGCCCTCGATTCGGCCGCGGTGTCACTCGCCGCAGGCGTCCCCGGCGCCGAAGAACGATACGCCGCCGCATTGGAACACGCCGAAGTCCTCGATGCGTGGGATGCCGAACGGCGGGTGCAGATCGCGTTGGAAGCACTCGACGCCGAAACGGAGCCATCCCGGCGCCTGGACGACCTCTCCGTCGGGCAGCGCTATCGAGTCCGTCTGGCGTGCCTGCTCGGCGCCGACGACGATTTCCTGCTCCTCGACGAACCCACAAATCACCTCGATCGAAGCGGCCTCGAGTTTCTGACCACGCAACTGCGGTCGCGAAACGGCGGCGTGGTCGTCGTCACCCATGATCGCGCGCTGCTCTCCGACGTCGCGGAGACGATCGTGGACCTCGACCCGACCCCGGATGACCGGGTGCGCGTGTACGGCAACGGTTATGCCGGCTACCGCGAGGGCCGGCGCGCCGAGCGCGAACGGTGGGAGCACGAATTCGAGCGACAGCAGACCGAGCTCGCGCGGCTGCAGGACAGTCTCAGCTCGGCGCAGAACCGACTCGTCTCGGGGTGGCGACCAGAGAAGGGAACCAACAAGCACGGACGGGCCACGCGCGCGGGCGGGCTCGTGCAGAGCGTGCATCGCCGGCAGGAGCAACTCGAAGCGCACGCGGTGACTGTTCCCGAGCCGCCGCAAGTGTTTCGCTTCCCGGAGCTTGCGACCCGAACCGGAGCGGTGCTGTTGAGCGTGGAGGACGTGACCGTGACCGGCAGGCTTACGCGCCCGGCGGCGTTCTCTTTGTCACACCGCGGGCGTCTCGTAGTGACCGGACCCAACGGGGCCGGCAAGTCCACACTGCTGAGCGTCGCAGCGGGAGACCTCCGCCCGGACACCGGCACCGTTCGTCGCCCGCAGAACGTGCGGCTCGCTTTTCTGCGCCAAGAGTCGGAGCTGCCGCTGGATCGTCGCGCGAGCGAGTTCTACGCAGCCCACGTCGACGCGCTCGTTCCATCGCGTGAGGCAGTCGGTCTCTCGCAGCTCGGGCTCCTGCGCGCCCGCGAATCGAGCAAGCGGATAGGTGAGCTGTCGATGGGCCAGCAACGGCGCCTCGAGCTGGCCCTGGTGCTCGCCACCAAGCCGCACGTGCTCTTGCTCGACGAACCGACCAACCACCTATCGATCGCGCTCGTCGACGAACTGACCGACGCGCTCAACGCCACCCAAGCGGCTGTTGTCGTATCCACCCACGACCGGCAGCTTCTCCGCGACGTCGAAGGCTGGCCGGCACTGCAACTGGAAGCTACGACCGAAAGCGAGGCGCTCGTATGACCCGCGAGACTCCCGACCGGCTGCGGGCGCTGCGCCCTCTCGCTACCCGCGACTACCGGCTGCTGTTCGCGGCCGTCGGTATCGAAGTCTTCGGCACCGGCATGTGGACCATCGTCATGGTGTTTCAGGTGCTCGCACTCGACGACAGCCCCCTTGCCCTGTCAGCCGTCGCTACCGGGCTCAGCCTCGGCCTCTTCGCTTTCTCGGTCCTCGGCGGGGTGGTAGCCGATCGCTTCTCGAAGCGGCGGATCATCATCACCGTGCAGGGACTCACCGCGGCGGTCATGGCCGCCGTCGCGGTGCTGTCCCTCACGGGCGCGATCGAGTTGTGGCATGTCGGGCTCGCCTCGTTCGCCATGGGCGCGGGTAGTGCGTTCTTCTACCCGGCCTACAGCGCCTACCTCCCCCAAGTACTACCGCCCGAACAACTGCTCGCCGCAAACGGGCTCGAAGGGGCTCTCCGGCCCTCGATGGGGCAGGGCCTCGGACCCGCCCTCGGAGGGATCATCGTCGGGGCGTTCTTCCCCGCCATCGGAGCGGTCATCGTCGCCGCGTCCTACGCAGTCGCGTTCGTCATCACACTGTTCCTCAGCCGCCGGGAGGAAACCACCGAACCGGAACAGTCGCAGCAACGCACGAGCGTGTGGGGCGACCTCAAAGCCGGGGTCCGCTACGTCGCCCGCACCCGCTGGCTGCTATGGACCCTGATCTTCGGATCATCCCTCGCGCTCATCATCCAGGGCCCAATCGAGGTACTTCTCCCCTTCCTCACCCGCGACCGATTCGACGACGCCGAAGCAACGTTCGGACTACTACTCGCCGCCTACGGAATCGGAGGCGCCATCGGATCGCTCATCGTGTCGTCACTCAAACTGCCCCGGCGATACCTGACACTGATGATCGGCCTCTGGGGCGGCGGAACCCTCCCGCTCGTGCTCATCGGCCTCGCCAACAACCTAATAGTGATGCTCGCCACACTGTTCGCGGTCGGAGCTGCCACAGGAGCCGGCGTGGTGATCTGGGGCACACTGCTTCAACGCCTCGTGCCACCCGAAATGATCGGCCGTGTCGCCAGTCTCGACTTCTTCGTCTCCATCGCGTTCATGCCCGTCTCGATCGCCATCGCCGGGCCCCTATCGCTGATCGTGCCGATACCAGCCATCTTCATCGTGGCCGGCGTCGCGCCGACGCTGCTCGCCATCGTCGCGCTTCTAGCCGGACGCATGCGGGACGTCGAGACGAGACACCCCCTGGACACTTGACCCAGCGCCGCACTGCGTCCCTGATTGTTAGCGTCCTGGAAGGAATTGACTCGGCTTGGAGTTCTCGGGCCGCGGCTGCCTGAACCCACTCCGATGTGCCCTCAGCGGGGGAGGAAATCTGCTCTCGCGGCGACGAACTCGGAATTGTCGCGTTGCGAGAACTGCGACCATCGGCTCGCTGTCTGCGGCGTGATTCCCATCTGAACGGCCACGATAGCGGCGGGGAGGTCGCTAGCGAGGGCGAGCATGGCGTAGTTCCGGGCGATCCGCGGGCTGACCCCGGCCCGCGCTATCCACCGTCCGAGGGTCGTGGGATGGATCGGCTCGTGGTGTCGTCGGGGAGATGGGAATAGATACGATCCCTCACCGGCTCGCCGAGTCGCCCCCGGATTCTGCTCAGCTTCTTTCACGAGCTGCGCGAAGAGTTGAGCGACCGAGTTCGGGATCTCGATGGGTTCTGTCGATAGCGCGAGATACGTTCGTCCTCCGGCTGTACTGGTGTCGACAGTGGTGAGCCGGTGGATGCGGTCGGTTCGAGCTCCGTAAAGGAGCACGAGCAGCGCGGCAACCCTGGTCGCGAGGCTCACCGTGTCGTCCGACCCGGCGATAAACGTGCGGACCAGAGCGTGATGCTCGTCCTCCCCGCTGACCTCGCTCGGCCTGGCCTGCTGTCCGCGCTCGACGCGGAGTCCCGGATACTGGCCGGTGGACCTGAGCCACGAGATGAACGGTGCGATGTCGCCGGTGCGGGCTGCGTTGCCGCCGACCCACCGGTCTAGGACCTCCTGTGTCAGCGCGGAGAAGCCCGCCCCTTCTTGCTCGACGTGCTGCAGGAGTCGCGCGGCCGCGCGGATCCGTTCACGCGCGGAATCTGCGACACCGACCGTGGTACGGCGGCGTCCTGCCCGCCGCCGCACAGTCCGCAGCACCTTCCATTGTGCATAGGGAGTGATCTCGGCGGCATGGTGTGAAGGAAGCTGGATCAGGTACTCGTCGACCCATGTTTCGAGCCGCTCAGTCTGCTCATCTCGTACCGGGAGAACGCCGACGTCGACCAGGAGCGCACGGAGATGATGTCGCGCCTGCCCAGGCGGACACGCGTCAACGCGCGCATGCGTGATCGACTCTTCCGACCCGATCGCTCGGAGCAGAGCTCTCGGGGTGGGCTTGAGCAGCCATCTCATGGTCGAGTCCACGCGACCTCGATAAACGAGCGCGTCCGGGAGCCCGGCCAAACGCCCGGGGATCACCCCCGTCGCGGACGCGAGGAGGTCGCCGGCGGCTCGAACGACGGAGCAGCGGATGCAGGTGTTCTCGAAGTGCTGCTCACCCGGGGCGCCACACGTGGCACAGACGTAGTCGCGCGTCGACCCTGCACACGGCCCGCAAACGCGCTCCCCTCGGTCATCGCGACCGATGAGCGCTTTCACCTGCCCACAAGACCCGCAGCCGTCGGGGTGGCGGAGCTCGCGTCGATAGCACACGCCGCATATAGACCCGAGGGGCCAGGTCGTATGAACCGCGCGCTTCTCACCGCAGATGGCGCACTCGGCGATGGGGGTGCGGTAGCAGCTGTGGCACAGATCTGCTACGCCATTCTGGTGGCGGGTTGCGACGCGTCGCTCCCGTCCGCATTGTCCGCACGCTCTGACCGGTGCGGAGTAGCAGCGCTGGCAGAGATCCTGACCGTCCACGATGGCGGTGACGTGATCGACACGGCCGCATCCCGCACACGCCCGCTTAGGGCGCGCGCAGTGCCCGCAGAGTGGTGCGCCGTCCTCGGCTCGAGCGCTGGGCGCACGGATGCGACCACAGCGCGAGCACTCCATACGTCGGCTGACGTTGTAGCACGGTCGGCAGAGCCCTCCACCGTCGGGGAGTCGTTTCACCCGCGGGGCGCGGCTTCCGCACTCGGAGCAAGGATGCTCCGGCACCACGGTCATTTCGAATGCCCGGGCCGATTGATCGTCGTTCGGCGGGCGGATACTCGGCTCTTCCGCGGGATGACTTCCCCGGAAGCCTTCCTGGCGGACGCCTCGACGATGCGGGGTTCGATGAGGTCGTTGGGTGTGCACTCAAGGATGTCGCACAGCGCGATCAGCGTAACCATGCTCAGGCGCTGCGGCTGACCCGTCACCAGCCGGTAGGTCTGCTCCCGGGAGAGCGCGACACCACGCTCAGCGAGCAGCGGCTGCAGGTCCGTCGTGGCGAACATTCCACGCTCCGCCATCTTCGCTCGCAGATGCCAGACGTAGTCCATCTCTTTCACCGTGCTGCCTCCTCGAAGTCGGCGCCGTAGCGGGTGTGAATAGCTTGGGTGAGCAGCCGGTTCCGGTACTCGTTAGAGACGCCGACGTAGATCGCGGTCGTCGAGGAAAACGAGTGCCCCACCTGCTCCTGAATGAACCGCTCCGGGTAGTCGAACTCCACCAGGTGCGTCACGTACGAGTGCCGCAACGAATGCAGATCCAACGAAGAGTCGATCCCCGCGGCATCACGAGCTGTACAGAACGCTTCGTTCGCCGCACGCCTGCTCAGCCTCGTGCCCCGTTCGGTCACCCACAGAGCAGGCGACGAACTCGACGATGACGACAACGCCGGCCGAACCTCATCGAGGTAGTGCGCCAGCGTCTCCGCGATCCAGCCCATCTCCGGAACGGTGAGCACCGTGCGCCGCTTCGACGGGCCCCCGCGGCTCGCTTTGCCATGGCGCACCGACAGTGCACCGAATCGGTCTAGGTGCGGCAGCTTCGCGTTGCGGCGGAGATCCACGAGATCAAGCATGACCGCCTCACGTCTTCGCAACCCGAACGCATAGACGCACTTGAGAAGCGCGGCGTCCCGCACGGCCTGAACCGCACCCTTTCGCCGTCGCGACAGGATCCGGGCGGCGAGCCCGTCGGCCGCATCGAACAGCGCCTGGACTTCGTCGAATGTCAACGGTCGCCGCGCGGCATCGCCCTCGTACTCGCTGACATGCACAATCGAGTTGTCCTCATGGAACACCTGTCTGGGTGCAGCGCCAAAACGCGCTTCACACTCGGACAGCCAGGGATATCGAGGATCAGTGATGTACTCGCAGAACATCTTGATGTCGATCTCGTATCCACGCAGCGTCGATAGCCGCAACGGCTTCACGCCCGAGCGCAGCTCACTGATCCACGCCTCCGCCTCCGCCGGCGTCCATTGCCACGGGTACATACCCGTGAAGTCCACGAACCGGCGCACGAGCCGCTCTCTCGCCGCAATCGTCGGAGCCTTCAAGAAGCGAGCAATCTGCTGGGCTCGCCACCCATTCAACATCCCGTCGAGCACGGCTCCCTCAGGGTCAAGATGAATGACATTCCGCGCGGAGACGAGCCGCTGCGCAGACGATGGATCAACTTCAAGCACATCCTCATGATGCATCCAATACAACATTGATGCAAATGAAGTACTCTGGGTGATCAAGAGTGGCGCAGAGACCCCCGGCCCCCTCGACATCCTTCTTGAGCTCAGGCTCTACCGCGCGGGCGATCGCGCTTCGCGCGTTGCATCGGATGGCAATATCGCCCGTTTGGCGAGCTGCTTGATGCGGTCGGGGCGGAACCCTGACCAGTGGTCGTCTCCGGCGACGACGACGGGGGCTTGGAGGTAGCCGAGTGAAAGGACGTAGTCGCGGGCGTCGTCGTTGGTGGAGATGTCGACGGCAACGTAGGTTATTCCGGCCTTGTCGAGAGCTTTGTAGGTGGCGTTGCATTGCACGCATGCGGGCTTTGTGTAGACGGTGATGGTAGGGGTCTCTGTGCTCATTGTTTCGTATCCTGATCTAGTGCGAGTCGAGCCGTGTTCGTTTCTTTCATCATAATCGAGTACGCGCGATATTGCTAGGCTTATTCGAGTATTTTAGGCAACGATTATATGTCGATTCGTCGGGCGGTTACTTTGTTTTCTTCGACGTCGTACTTCGCCTTCTTCTTGGGGTGTTTGGGGCTATTCGTTGGTGGTGGGTGCGGGTTGCCAGGTGCCGCTGCGGAGGCCCTGTAGGTGGTCGTCGTGGCTGGCGTATTCGTCGGCGAGGGTGGCGAGGACGGTCCAGGATTGCAGTCGGGAGAGGTGGTGTTGCCACCAGGTCCAGCGGGTCGGCGGGTTGTGGGGGTCGATGCTGGTGGGGTGGAGTTTCTGGGCGCGGTTGACGGCGAGCTGTTCGATGATGCGTGCATGGTGTTCGTTGACGGCGGCTGCGCGGGTGGCGGCGGTGATGACGTCGTCGTCGTGGCCGGTGAGGTTGTTGGCGGCGGTCCAGAAGATTCCGGTGTAGGTGCTGGCGAGGTCGTTGGGGATGACGGCCGGGGCATACATGGTGGTGTCCTTTTCGGTTAGCGATCGGCGCAGGCCGCGCGGCATATTGTTGTCGATTTCGATCGTTTCTTGCGCGGTGGTGGTTCGCTGGGTCATGAGGGTTATTCCTGACTGTTGGTGGGTGGGGATTTGTTGTTGCCGGCCATCGTTTACTGAGTGATCGGAACGCAAGGGTGTGAGCGAAAGAATGTCCGCGAAATAAGCGAACGTATGTGAGCGCGTGGATATTGTTTCGAGCCTGTAGGGCCGACGAGCGTAGCGAGGAGTCAGGCCCTTGCGTGGAGTGAGCGAAGTGAAAAGAATTGGCCTCACAACAAACCCCGTCGCTCGCGTGGGGTTGGCAAGGGGCCGCACCGGCGAAGCCGGTTCGTTCCGATGGGTGAGGTGACGCTAGTCGCCGGCATCGGACGGGCCGTCTCGGACGCCGGAGGCGTCAGGAACGGGCAGACGTGGCGCGGGTCCGGCAGGGATTACCGGCTGCCGCTGGCGTGCGGCGCGTCCGGTGCGGGCGCCTGCCCCTCGATGGGGCGGCGTCGCTGTGGGGTGCGGACGTAGGGTGGATTCATGATGTCTGAGGTAGAGGTCGCGGTCGCGTCTGTTCCAGCGGTGTTCGCTGGCGCCTTCGGTTCGGCGGCGTCGGGTGTGGTGGGCGTCGATGTGTCGTGGGCGTCGCGCGGTGTGGACGGCGATGCCGGTGGTCAGGCCGTTTTGGTCTGACCACCGGCTCACTGCTGCCTAGTCGGTGGCGGCGATGGCCTCGGCGAGGATCTCCGGCGGGATCCCGCTCTCAAGGACGCGGGTGAGGATCATGCCGATGCCGAGCAAGTCACCGTCTGCGGCGGTTCTGGCTGCGTCAAGGAGCATTCGGGCTTTACCTCCGTTGCCGGTGAGGTAGATCGCAGCGGCTGCTGCGGTGAGCAGGTGTGCGCGGTCCTGTCCTCGGAGGTGCCGGGCCAGCTCGATGAGGGCCTCGGCGGCGGCGCCACGTTCGCTGAGGGCCAGACGAAGGATTGCGTCGCGGAACCCTCCCATGCGCGAGTAGGTCGCAAGGCTCTTAGCGAGTTCGTCCGGTGCGACCTCGGTCGGCGTGCCATGTGTGATCACGGTGCTGAGTTCGTCGAGTGCTCGGCTGGCGGTGATGCGGGCGTAGTCGTCGCCGGTGTATTCGGCGACGGTGCGCTCGATGTCGGCGACGAGCGTCTCGCGGCTGTCGGTGGGCGCTCCTCCGGTCAGTCGGCTGTAGAGTCCGGCGGTCGACGCGTCGGGATCGTCGACGAGTCCGGTGTCCTTGGTGTCGAGGTTGGTCCAGCGGGCTCCGTACTGGATGACGGGCGCGTGCAGTCGGCGGACGACTGCGATGCCGTGGGCCGCGTAGACGGTGGTGGCCTGGGCGGCGAGCTGCTCAACGTCGGCCGCGTCGAGTTCTTCGGAGACGATGACGACGATCGCGGACTGGGCATCGAGACTCTCGCCGACTGCGCCGACATTGTGCAGCTTGTTGTCCGCAATGTCATGGCGGGCGGTGAAGGCCATCTGCTGGTCGTTCGTGAGCATTATGGTGACGATGGATTCGCGCGGTGCGAAGCCGATGACTCCGGCTGCGGAGGTGACGATGTCGGTGTCGGTGCTGATCTTGATAGCCATGATGGTTGGCCTTTCATCGTTGGTCGGCACAGGTCCTGTGTGCCGCTCTGTCTGACGGTGGTCGGTGTGGTGGCGCTGGCGGCGGCGCGCGAGGACGCCGCCGACTTTTCGTTGCGGTGTCGGTGGGCTGATTCATGGCGATACCTTCCAAACTGTTGATGTGGCGGCTTTGTGTTGTTACCGGCCATCGTTTTAGCGAGGAGTGGAGCGGAAAGGGATGAGCGGAAAGAATGTCCGCGAAATAAGGGAGCGCAGCGACCGCGTGGACATTGTTTTCGAGCCCGTAGGGCCGGAGGGAGCGCAGCGACCGGAGTCACGCCCTTGTAGCGCAGCGACGAGTTAAAAAGAATGGTGGGAACAACACAAACACCGAGCGCTTTTCTCGGTGTGAGGCACCGCGTAGCGGTTCATTCCCGATGGTTGAGGCGACGGTAGGAGCCGGCATCGGACGGGCCGTCTTGGACGCCGGAGGCGTCAGGTCCGGTTGACGTGGCGCTGGGGTCGGCAGGGCTGGCGGTGCCGAGGGCTGCTCGGACTGGGTGCCCCCTGCTTGACCACAGCGGCGGGGATCTCAATGCGGGAACGCAAGCTTCAGCGTGAGCAGGTGCTGCCGCACAGAGCTGCCTTGGGTGAAGGCACGCTTGACCGCAATCCGATTGGGCCTATGAGGCCGAGAACGGCTAGCTAAGGTTCGTGGGATGGCTTGGCTGAGAAAGCATCCACATCAAGAATCCTTCGGTCTCGGAGTCAAACCCGTCGCCTCACGAAATCCTGCCTCCGTCTTGCACTTCTTGATCAGCCATTTCACGCACACCTCTGTGTAGAGGTAGTCGCCGTGCGCGCTGTCGTAGACGCAGAAGTCCGACCTGGTGTTTCGCGGGTCGCCGGTTCCCTTCGGGGGTCGCCAGTGGTTCTTTCTCCACGCTGCCGCCATTTCGTGCGACGGGGCGAAGTGAAACGGGATCTCGGCGGCCACCTTCGCGGCGACGGCACCAGGCCTGTACTTGTCGTCGTTCGAGACGGGGCGCGTCTTCTGTTTCGTAATTACATATCCCCGTTTGTTGGCGATCTCTTCGGCGGTGACGCGCTCCTCTTCTGTGAGGTCATCGTAGTTGACGAACTGCAGTGACAAGTCTCCCTTGCGGTTTCCGCTCTCCAGCAGAATGGTGAGCCGCATGCAGTAGCGGGGGTCGCGTGAGACCGCATCGCTGAGGCCGGCATCGTATTCGGCAAGGAACGTACGTAGATCCTTGGGCAGGGTCTGGGTCAGCTTCAGCAGGTCGCTCTTGCCTTGGTCGGTGAAGCCCCCGATGAACACGGGGAAGTGTAGCCGGTGGGCCAGTGAGTACTTCTTGCCGGCGAATCCGGTCACGAACTCTTCATAGTTGAGAAGCATCGAGTGGCATTCGCCGTTGACGATCGTTGCCAGTGCGTCGTCGGTGCCGGTGTGCCGGTGCTCGATCTTGTTTCTCAGAGCGATGAAGAACTCGAGGTTGGCTCGTACGACGGACTGATCAGTAGGGTGTTCCTGCCGAACGAACCATTCCAGAGGTTGCGACATCCGCTCGTCGTTGATCCGCTTGTAGCGGAGTGGTTTCTCCGACTTCAGCACGTGGTAGTTTTCGCCGGCACGCATCCACTTCGCTTGGAAGGCGTACAGCCACGCGATGTGCATGTGGATGATGAATCCTTCGAGGGAGCGTTCCCGTCCGGGGTCGTTAAACAGGCTGACAGCGAGAAGAGCCTCCTGTTGTGACGCCTTGAGGAGCAGCTCCCAGCGCTGCGGGCGAGCCATCCTACGGCCCTTCTCTTGCCGCGGACGTGTATGTCTGAGCAGCTCGTATGTTGTTGCTCACGCAGCCGTCTCCCCAACCTCGAGTCGTGCGGTTGCCATCTCTCAGCCGCCGTCAGGACTGTTGGGCAGTGGTAGGTCACGGCGCTCTCGGCGTTCCCTGACTCGAACGTGGTACGAGATGGGCGTGACGGACAGGAGATGGTCGATCATCCCAGTGAAAAAGCTCGCTGGGCTGATGTCGTCGGGCACCAATTCTGGGTATGCGGTGACGGCGGTCTCGGCGTTCGACCCATCCCAGTCGACCAGAAGCAGAGCAGTTGCTGTGTAGCCGTTGACATCTCCTCGATGTCGGAGCTTTCGGACCATGTCGATCGTGCGCTCGAATGCATCAGGTTCATCGCGGATGATCGTGGCGCGCTGGACGAAGAAGTACCCCACCGAAGCCAGCGGGTAGCGGCCCCGGAGATTGCTGGCGTCGCCGTAGGATTCTTCGAACCGGTTGGGCAGGTTCTTACCGAAGCTTGAGAGTTGCGCTTTGGTCGACACGAGCAATTCCGGTCCCCGGTCCCACCGTGCGATCACAACATCGACCTGCTTGGGGTATGCCTGACCGAGCACACGAGCGTCGACTGGTGCAACGGCGGCGATCGACGGTAGTCGCGCAGCGACCTGTTCCCTCAGCGGACCCGGCAGCTTCTCGAGCAGCACGCTGATATCCCGCGGAAGCACGCGAGGCCTAGAAGCTCTGGGCCACACCTCGTCTCGCTCGAATCCAGCTCGGCGAAACTCATGGGCGATCCACGCATCGATTCCATTGGCGAACTTGCCGCTCTCCGAGGCCGCGCCTTCTGCTACGGGTATTCCAAGTAGCTGTTCGAGAAGTCGGTAATCGGGGATGTAGGCAGGAGTTTCACCACGGTGGTGCGACCACGGGTCGGTGGGTTCGTCTCCGAAGAGATGATCAAACTGGCTGAACGAGTCTGTGCGCGCCATCAGCTACTGCGCCGGGGGTTCGCGGCACGAGCGAGGCGGCGTGCAGACATGAGGGCATGCGCAGCAACGAGCTCAGCATGTTGGTTGTCCGATACGCCCATCCCGTCACGAAGGACAATGTGGTCGACGAGCCGGACGGCGCCGAGCAGATCGCCGCTGCGGAGCGCTTCGCGCACCGGAGCTCGCAGATGCCGTAGGTCCGGCTCCAACCGCTCTACTAGTTGGGGCGAGGGGAGCGGTAGATGGTCGGCCTCTCGCGGCTCGATCTTGAGCATGCCGCCACCGTAGGCACGTCCGACGAGCTCGGCCCCGAGAAGAGTCACGGTGTTGAGCGAGGCAATGGGCAGTAGCGCGGCCCCAAGAGGTCGATGCTCGGGTTTCAGGTAGATCCCATGGACGCTGTTGAGGTGCACTGCCCTACTTGAGTTGGTGGTCATGCGCGGCGTGTCAGCGTTCATATAGGTAAGCAGCAAATCAGCGGGCTCGCTGATCGGCACCTGCCACCACGGCGAGCGGACACGGCATTTGTAGGCTTCGTGCACTCCGGACTGTTCGCCCTCGTCCAGGTAGCGTCTGGCCCCTGGCGACATCGCGGAGCGCTTGACTCCGGGGCGGAAGAGTAGTGTCTGCGCTCCTTCGGCACCCAGCCTGTTCAGCGCTTCAGTCGACAGCGACAGACCGCGTAGGTGGCGACTTCCCGGAGGGGACAGTCGCACTGTCTCTGAGTCGCGAAGGCGCAGTTTCCGTGCTTGTGCAGGTGACAGGGCGAAATATTGGTTGCGGCCGGTGACCGCGCCGAGAGTGGTCTCTCCCCACTCGTGTAGCACCCCGAATCCGGTGCTGTCGGCGAGATCTGAGTACGCCTCGAATGCGGTGGCGGGCAACAATGCAGGTGTCCACTTCGCACGCGCGTGTGCGGGTCGCCACCGGTGCTGTGCCGCACCGGTTGACAGTTCATCGTCGAGGTCATCGATCGACCGGACTTGGTGCAGTTCGCAATGATCCGTGCCGCCCTCGGCAAGTGCGTCCTCGGCGAGGAGAAGCACGACCTCTTCCTGAACACCCGGGAATACCCGCTCTGTGAACATGACCAGACGTACCCGCCCAAACCGCTCCATCAGGTAGCGGCGGACCTCCGCTGCGTAGTTCACCGATAGCAGTTCCGCGGGCACGACGAGGCCAAGACGCCCGCCTGGGCGTAGGAACTCGGCCCCGTGCACTGTTGCTGCCGCCCACATGGAGGCGAGGCCGGTCAGACCAACACCGCCACGAAGAGCTGCACGCCGGCTCGCGAGGCGAGCGGCACCCGAATGATCCTGGTACCGGACGTAGGGCGGATTACCGATAACAACATCGAATCTGCGTTCGCTCGGGACCTCGAAGAAGTCGCCTACTCGGATGCTTGCTGAGCGGCCGGTCGACTCCACCAGACTGGCCGCAGCCCGAGCACTCGGCTCGTGAATCTCGATCCCCTCGAGCTGGGCATGCGTACGTGGCGCCCCGAGTTCGTCCAGTCGACTCGCCGCTGATATCAGGAACGCAGCTTCGCCACACGACGGCTCCAAGACGCTGTCAAGAGGATCACGGACTGCCCAACGAGAGACGAAGTCGGCGAGCGCCGGCGGTGTGAAGAACGCACCACGGGCCTTCCGCAGCGCGAGAGTGTCCTTAACCTCGGTGGCGGCGGCCTGCACAACTCGAGTCACGCTACTGACCCTTCGTGAAGTGCGTCTGCAAGGATCGCGGCAGCACACTCGCTGACAGACGTGCCTCGACTCGACGCTTCCGCGGCGAGTTGCTCGGCGAGCCCGACGGGCACTCGAACCAACACAGCCTTGCGCTCACCGCGCCAGTGGCGTCGACGCTCTGACGCAGCCACCTCATGTTTCGATTGCACCCGAAAGTTGTATCAACTTCCGCCGACAGCTTTCGTGAGGCGCGCTCGAAATGAGTGATCTACGCGGCGACCGGTGGGGTCGTTGACAGAGCGACGGGTTGAGGGGTCCACAACCGTCCATCTCGAATAAGTGCCCACACAACGTCGACGAGTCGCCGGGCGAGTGCGATGAGCGCGTGAACATGGGAGCGTTTCTCGTTTCGTTTGCGCTGGTAGAACTCGCGGGATGGCCCGTCGCGTTGGGAGCTGTTGAGTGCTGCCATGTAGAACACCTTGCGTAGTCCGCGGTGGTAACGCTGTGGTCTGCGCAGGGTGCCGTGGCGGTTGCCTGAATCGTGGGGCACTGGAGCAAGTCCGGCGTAGGCGGCGAGTTTGGCGGCCGAGCCGAAAGAGGTGAGGTCGCCGCCGGTGATCGCGAGGAGTTCGGCTCCGCTTCGGGTGCCGATGCCGGGTACGGATTCGAGAATCCGAGCGTGGCGATGCTTGCGGAACACCTCGGTGATCTGTTTGTCCAGCTCGTTGATCTGGCGAGTGAGTGCTATCAGGGCGGTGGCTGCCTGCTGCACCAGCCGAGCCGTGGTCGCCTCGCCAGGCAGGGTGACGGTCTGCGCGGCCGCGGCGGCACGGGCCTTGGCGATCATCTTCGGGATGGTGGGCCGGCGGACACCGTGACCGCGTAGGTGGTCGTAGATCTCCTCGTCGGACACTGCGGCGATCGCAGCCGGTGTGGCAAAGCGCGTGAGGAACGCCAGGCCGGTCAGCGTTGAGTAGTCGAAGCACCGTTCCAGACCAGGGAAGATGCGGGTCAGCAGGCCGCGCAGCCGGTTGATGCCTCGAGTACGTTCAGCGACCACATCACTGCGATGCCCGGTCAGTAAGTCGAGTTCGATCGCGACATCGTCGGGAATTGCGATTGTCGCGAGATCACCACGCAGCCGGGCGGTCTGGGCGATCACCACCGCATCGCGGGCGTCGGTCTTGCCCTCGCCGGCGAACGCGCCAGTCATGCTATGCACAACGCGACCAGGGACATAGCGCACGTGCTGGCCGCGGCTGGACAACACCCCTCGGAGCAGGGCCGATTCCGGTGCGGTCATGTCGATCGCCCACACCACCGATTCGATCTCGGACACTCGGTCCATGATCGCTTCGATGGCTGCCTGGTCGTTGGGTACTCGTCGCGACCACAGCACCACTCCCGCGTCGTCGACCGCGGCGGCGTGGTGTGCGTGACGACCGACATCGATTCCAACCCAGACTCTTTCGACCAT